>JAEWCI010000019.1 GCA_023390705.1 Pseudomonadota bacterium | reverse complement strand
ACATCAAGACCTCCCGTGCCTCGCTCATCGGCGGCATTGCGGTGGCAATCGGCAGCTTCCTGCTCTGGGTGGCCATCGCTCGGGATATCGGTGCCGATGGCTGGGGTGGCCTGTCGCTGGGCGCCCTGGTCTGTGGGCTGGTCGGGTTGTGGATCTGGAAGGCCGACCTGTAGGGAACGGCGGGCCGCGCCACGCCGGCACGGGCTCACCTCGCCTGCGCTCACCGAACCCGCTCCGGCTTGTTGTTTCGTCGCATTTTCCGAGGCGGCGGTTGAGTTCACCCGGCCTGAAAATGCCCTATTGCAGCGTGATCCGCGCCGCCCGCACCAATTCGCCAATCTCCCGGTAGCGCTGCTGCATCAAGGCGCGGAAGGCTTCCGGCGTGCCGCCCGTGGCCTCAACGCCCAACTCGCGCAGCCGCGCGAGCATCGCCGGCGTGCGCAACCCGTCATTCATGGCCCGGTTCACCGCCTCCACCACCGGGCGCGGCGTGCCGGCGCGGGTGAAGAGGCCGAACCAGGAGGAAGCCTTGAATTCCGGCACGCCGGCTTCGATCATCGTCGGCGCATCCGGCAGCAGGCTGAAGCGGCGCGGCAGGCCCACGCCCAGTACGCGCAGCTCGCCAGTGGTGATCCAGGGCTGCACGCTGGGGAAATTGTCGAACATCAGTTCGGCGCGCCCGGCCAGCACATCCGTCACGCCGGGCGTGGTACCGCGATAGGGCACATGCACCAGCTCGGCGCCGGTCTTCCAGCGGAACAGCTCGCCCGCCAGATGGCCGAAGGAGCCGACGCCGGCCGAGGCGTAGGTCAGCGTTCCCGGCTTCGCCCTGGCCTCGGCCAGCACCGCCGCGACCGAGGTGAGGCGGGAGGATTTGTGCACCACCAGCACACCAGGGCTGTCACCGACGAAGACCACCGGTTCCAGGTCGCGCATCGGGTCATAGGGCAGCCGCGCCATCAGATATGGCGTGATGGTGACGGGGCCGGGCGTGCCGGCCATCAGCGTGTAGCCATCGGGTGGCGCCTCGGCCACCCGCGCCGCGCCCAGGGTGCCGCCGGCGCCGGTGATGTTCTCCACCACCACGTTCTGGCCCAGCCGCTCCGTCAGCAATTGTGCCGAAAGGCGGGCCAGCACATCCGTGCTGCCGCCGGTGGCGAAGGGGACGATCATGCGGACCGGCCTGCTGGGATAGCGTTCCTGCGCGGCGACGGGCAGCGCCAGCAGCGCCGGCGCGGCGAGAAGGGAACGGCGGCGCATCAGCCCTGCCCTCCCAGCCGGTCCATGCCGTAGAATTTCCACAGCTCCTTCACCCGCTCGCGCGGCGGGGTGGCGTTGAAGTAGCCACGCTTGTTGGCGCGTACCCCGGTGATGCGGCGGAGGTCCACCAGCATCTCCGCGGTCTTGATGGTGGCGGCCAGGGAATCGACGATCGGCACGCCATCCACCTCCGCCACCCCGGCACGGTTCAGCAGCATGCAGAGCGGCGCCTCACCGGGGATGATGACGTCCGCGCCATCCGCAATCATCGCCCGCGCCGCGTCGCGGAAGCGTTCCAGCAGCGGCGCCGGGTCGCTGTAGCCGGCGAGGACGTCGTTGAAGCCGAAGCCGACATGGCGTGCACCGTGATAGCGGGAGGAGAGGCCGATGCGGGCGATGTTGCGGTCCAGCGTCGGCACCATCTCCCTGATGAAGAGCAGGATGCCGATGCGCTCGCCGAGCAGGGAGGCGACCGTCGCCGCAGCCTCGCCATAGCCCACCACCGGGATGTCCACCAGCGCGCGGGCGTCCTGGATGCTGGGTTCCGGCAGGGTCATCATGGTGAAGGCGTCGAAGCCCTGCTCCTCCGCCGCCACGGCGCCCATCAGGAATTGCTGGCTGTGGAGTGTCTGGAAATAGCCGTACTGGATGTCGTTGCCGGGATAGTTGGTCAGGTAGGTGTCGGGGTGCATGCCGTGCAGCACCACCTCCGTCTCCGGCCGCGCCACCTTGCGGAAATGGGCGGCCAATGCCTCGGCATAGGGGGGCAGCTTCTGCAGCACGGTGAAGCTGTGGTGCCAGATGCGAATGGGTTGGGGTGCCATGGTCAGTCCGTCCACATGCCGCCGTTGATGTCGAGGATCTCGCCGGTGATGAAGCCGGTGGCCGGCGAGGCGAGGAAGGCCACGGCCCTTGCCACCTCCTCCGCCCGGCCCATGCGGCCGGCGGGGATCAGGGCGCGCAGGGCCTCAGGAAAGTTGGTCGTCATGGCGGAGGCGATGGGGCCGGGCGCCACGGCGTTCACCGCGATGTTGTCGGGCGCCAGTTCCTTGGCCAGGAAGCAGGTCATGGCATGAACGCCAGCCTTGGAGACGCCGTAGGCGATATTGGAACTGCGCTGCTGCTCGGCGCGGTCGATCCAGGGCCGGGCGTTGCCGCCATTCTTGCCGATGATGCTGCCGATGGTGACGATGCGCCCGCTGCCCGCCGCCCGCATCGCCGGAATCACCGCCTGGCAGCAGAGGAAGCTGCCCTTGAGGTTGATGGCGATGACGCGGTCCCACTCCGCTTCATCCAATTCGGCGGCGCTGCCGAAGGAGACCACGCCGGCCACCGTCACCAGCGTATCCACACGCCCGAAGGCGGCTTGCGCCTCCGCCACCATGGCCTGGACCTGGGCCTTGCTGGTGACGTCCACCTGCAGGGCCAGCGCGCGCCGGCCC
>JAEWCI010000016.1 GCA_023390705.1 Pseudomonadota bacterium | reverse complement strand
GGTAGAGGCCGCCCTCGCCGGCGGCGAAGACCGGGGGCAGCAGCGCGGTGTCGAAGCCCAGCCCGGCGGCATGGGCGAAGGCCGCATCCCATCCGGGCAGCGCCCCGACCAGCACGGGGTGCAGCAGGTACAGCCGTGGTGCCGGGGGCAGGACGGGCGCGGGCTCCGGTGGCGGGGCCGATGGCGGTGATGCCGCCGCCGCGGAGGGCGTGGCCGCCGTTTCCTGCCTGGCCCTGTTCCTGCCGCCACGTCGTTCTGCCATCCGGTTACCCCCATGCCCGATCGGTCGGCCAACGCGGTGTTTCGGCCGAGGTCGGCTGCACCGCCTTTCACCGTTGCGTGAGCGGGGCGATGCATCGCCGCGGCCAGGCCCCTGGCCGGGCGGCCATGGCTGCGCTTTGCTGGGGCCTTCCCCATGACGGAGCCCACCGACTGCCCGCTTCCCCTGCCCCGCGCTTCGGCCGCCTGGCCGATGGCCCGCTGCCCGATGGCCCGGGCGAGAGCTTCGGCACGCTGCTCGAAACCGGCGGCGCGCGGGTGCTGCGCATCGCCTCCCGCGCCCATGCCGATCCGCCCGGGCAATGGCACGACCAGCCGGAAGACGAATTCGTGCTGCTGGTGGCGGGCGCGGCGGTGCTGGGCTGCGCCGATGGCAGCGAGATGCGGCTGGCGCCGGGCGACTGGGCGGTGCTGCCGGCGGGCTGCCGGCATCGCGTGGCCTGGACCGATCCCGCTGCCGTGACGCTCTGGCTGGCCGTTCACCTGCCGCCATCCTGAAGGCCGGCAGGGCGGCTTGATCCTACGCAAGGCGTCCTGCCCGGCGGATTGCTAATCAAGGGCGCATGCAGCCGCCGATCAGCTACGCCCTCGCCAACCTGCCGCGCTACACCAGCTACCCGACAGCGCCGCATTTCCAGTCGCTCGACGAAGCGACCTATCGCGGCTGGCTGGCCGCGGTCCAGCCGGACCACGCGCTGTCGGTCTATGTGCATGTGCCCTTCTGCAAGTCGCTCTGCTGGTATTGCGGCTGCCACACCGCCGTCACGCGCAGCGCCAACCGCATCGGTCGCTACGCCTCGGGCCTGCACCAGGAAGCGGCGCTGCTGCAGGCGGCCCTGCCGGTGCATGGCGGCATCGCCATGCTGCATCTCGGCGGCGGCACGCCCACCACCCTGGGCCCGGCCGGGCTGCGCGCGCTGCTGAAGGAACTGCGGGAGCGTTTCGGCTTCCGGCCACGGGCCGAGGTCGCGGCGGAACTCGATCCGCGCACCCTGGACGAGGCGACCATCGCCGCCCTGGCCGAAGGCGGGGTGAACCGCGTCTCGCTGGGCGTGCAGGACATCCATGAAAAGGTGCAGCAGCGCATCGGCCGGGTGCAGCCGGTGGAATGCGTGGCGGAGGCGGTGGGCCGGCTGCGCCAGGCCGGCATCCGCAGCATCAATTTCGACCTGATGTACGGCCTGCCCTCGCAGGGCGTGGCGGAAGTGGAGGCCAGCGCCCGCTTTGCCGCCGCGCTGGGCGCCGACCGGGTGGCGGTGTTCGGCTATGCGCATGTGCCCTGGGTGAAGCCGCACCAGGCCGCCATCCGCACCGCCGAATTGCCGGACGCCGAGGCGCGGCTGGCCCAGGCCGACGCGGCCGAGGCGGTGCTGAACGCCTGCGGCTATGTCAGCATCGGCCTGGACCATTTCGCCAGGCCGGGCGACGAGCTGGCCACCGCCGCCCTGGAAGGCCGGCTGCACCGCAATTTCCAGGGCTACACGGCGGATGAGGCGCCGGTGCTGCTGGGCCTCGGCGCCTCCTCGATCGGCTGGCTGCCACAGGGCTACGTCCAGAACGAGGTGGACGAACGCCGCTGGCTCGATGCCGTGGAAGGCGGCCATCTGCCGGTGCGCCGCGGCCGCGCCCTGACCGAGGAGGACCGGCTGCGCCGCAGCGCCATCGAACGGGTGATGTGCGACCTGGCGCTGGACTTCCGCCCCCTGCCCCCGGCGCTGGTGGAGGATGCGCTGCACGACCTGCGGGAACTGGAGGAGGACGGTATCGTCACCCTGCTGCCGCACCGGCTGGAGGTGACGCAGGCCGGGCGGCGGCATGTCCGCCATGTCGCCGCCTGCTTCGACGCCTATCTGGCCGCCGGCACCGCCCGCCACAGCCGGGCGGTGTAACCCCCGAAGCGCGATCGCCTGAGGCGGGGTCGCCGAAAAGCGCGAAGCGCGCGACGAAATGGAAGGCCGGCCCATGATCGGTGGGGCCGTCCGCACCGGCCATGGTCCAGGCGTCTCATGGCCCGGGCATCCGGCGCCCGGAACCCGGTGGCCCGGGCGCCCCTGAACGGCTGGCCGTCCAGGGCGGGGCGGCCCCCTACTTCCCGAACAGTGACGCGAGCGTTGCCGTCAGGTCCACCGGGTCATAGGGCTTCGCCAGCACCGGCACCCTGGCGTGGTTGGGCGGCAGCCCTTCCGCCCCGTAGCCGGTGGCCACCACGAAGGGCAGGCCGCGCTTCACCAGCGCATCCGCAACGGGGGTGGAATTTTCCCCCGCCAGGTTGAGGTCGAGCACCGCCGCATCGGGGGTTTCCCGCTCCAGCAGGGCCAGCGCCTGGGCGACGGTGGCGACCGGGCCGATGACCTGGGCGCCTGCTTCCAACAGGGCGTCCTCGACCAGCATGGCCACCAGCGCCTCGTCCTCCACCACCAGAATCCGGCGGCCGGACAGCCTCGACATCACAATTCTCCCCTGTGCTGGCAGTAGGGCTGGTTGCCCGCCCACCGGCGCCACGTCAAGCAGCCCATGCGCTCAGGCGCCACGGGCCTGCCGGATGGCCGTCCAGACCCGTTCCGGTGTCGCCGGCATGTCGATATGGCTGATGCCGAATTCGGACAGGGCATCCACCACCGCATTCATCACGGAAGGCAGCGAGCCGGCGCAGCCGGCCTCGCCGCAGCCCTTGGCGCCCACCGGGTTGGTCCTGCACGGCACCGGATGGCTGAGGAAGCCGATCTCCGGCACATCGCCGGCGCGCGGCAGGGCGTAGTCCTGGTAGGTGCCGGTCAGCAATTGGCCGTCCTCGCTGTAGGCCACCCGCTCCAGCAGCGCCTGGCCGATGCCCTGGGCGATGCCGCCATGCGCCTGGCCCTGCACCATCAGCGGGTTCACCACCACGCCGAAATCATTCACCGTGGTGTAGCGCACCACCTCCACCACGCCGGTATCGGGGTCCACCTCCACCTCGGCGATGTGACAGCCATTGGGAAAGGCCATCGGCGCCGAATCGAGGACATGCCGGACGTTCAGCGAATCCGGCACCTCCGGCGGCAGGTCGCGCATCCCGCGCAGCCTCGCCGCCAGTTCCATGATGCCGATCGCACGGTCGGTCCCGGCGATGACGAAGCGGCCGAGGCCCTTCCCGTCACGCTCGAATTCGATGTCGGCGGGCGCCGCTTCCAGCACATGCGCCGCCGCCTGCCTGCCCTTCTCGACCACCTGCGCCGCGGCCTCGATGATCGCCGAGCCCGAGGCCATGATGGATTTCGACCCGCCGGTGCCGCCACCGGCGATCAACTGGTCGCTGTCGCCCTGCACCAGCCGGATCGCCTCGAAGGGCACACCGAGCTGGCTGTGCAGCACCTGGGCGAAGGGCGTCCAGTGGCCCTGGCCGTAGTCCAGCGTGCCGGTGACGATGGTAACGGTGCCGTCCGGCTCGAAGCGGATCTCGCCCTGCTCCTTCTGCACCGGGGCGGTGCATTCCAGGAAGTTGCCGATCCCCCGCCCGCGCAGCCTGCCGCGCGCCCGGCTTTCGGCCTTGCGTGCCGGGAAGCCTTCCCAATCCGCGGCCTTCAGCGCTTCCTCCAGGATCGCGGAGAATTCGCCGCCGTCATAGGTGCTGCCGGAGGCCGCCTTGTAGGGGAATTGCTCCGGCCTGATGTGGTTCAGCCGGCGCAGCTCGATCGCGCTGCGGCCGGTTTCCCTCGCCGCCTGCTCCAGCAGGCGTTCCATGTAGTAATTGGCTTCCGGCCGCCCGGCGCCGCGATAGGCCGAGACCGGCGTGGTGTTGGTGACCACGCATTTCGTGTTGATCTCGATCAGCGGCGTGGCGTAGTTGGACTGGATGTTCTTGGTGTAGTTGCCGGTCGCCATGTTCGGCCCGACGGTCGCCAGGTAGGCGCCCATGTTGGACCAGGCGGTCAGCCGCACCGCCAGCACCCTGCCTTCCGCGTCCAGCGCCAGTTCGCCATCCACCTCATGGTCGCGGCCATGCTGGTCCGAGAGGAAGCTGCCGCTGCGGTCATCCGTCCACTTCACCGGCCGGCCCAGCAGCTTCGCCGCGTGCAGGATGGGGACGTATTCCGGATAGGCGCTGGACTTCATGCCGAAGCTGCCGCCGACATTGCCGGTCAGCACCCGCACCTTGTTCACGGGTACCTTGAGCAGGTTGTTGGCAAGCTGGTTGCGCATGCCGAACACGCCCTGGCAGCCGACGCGCAGGATATAGCGTTCCTCCTTCGCGTCGTATTCGCCGATGGCGCTGCGCGGTTCCATGGCGCAGACCACCACGCGGTTGTTGCGCATGGAGAGCTTCGTGACATGCGCGGCCGAGGCGAAGGCGGCCGCCACCTTTTCGGCATCGCCATAGTGGAAGTCCAGCACCACGTTGCCGGGTATGTGGTCGTAGAGCTGCGGCGCATCGGGCGCGGCGGCGGCCGAGGCCTCCGTCACCGCAGGCAGGACGTCGATGTCGAGGAAGACCGCCTCCGCCCCGTCCTTGGCCGCGGCCTTGGTCTCGGC
>JAEWCI010000604.1 GCA_023390705.1 Pseudomonadota bacterium | reverse complement strand
CTGCCGCCGTCTCGCGCGCAACCTCGAAAACCTGGCCAGGACCTCGGTCGCCTTGATCCGCCTGGCCATGATCAAGCTCATGGCAAGGCGCCTGGCTCGCTCATAAACTTCCTGGACGGGCTCTAAGGCTTTGAAATCGCTGGCGTCCCATAGGGGATTCGAACCCCTGTTGCCGCCGTGAGAGGGCGGTGTCCTAGGCCTCTAGACGAATGGGACCCGTCAGCGATGGCGGGCTATCTAGCGAAGCTCCGCCTGCGGATCAAGCGGTCCTGCTCCCCGATGTCACTGTCCCAACCGGATCTCGCCGCTCACGCGGTTCCGGCGCGGGTCCACCAGCAGCACCCGGTCGCCATCCGGCCGTGTCACCCAGATCGCCAGCCCGCCCTCGGCCGGGGCGATGCCGGCGATCCGGGAGCCCTCCGGCTGGCCCAACCGCAATTCCACCCCGGCAACCCTGCTCGTCGCATTCATCCGCTGGACGAGCAGCAGCACCAGCGTCACCGTGCCGGCGACGATCAGCCCCCCCATCGCCACCACCAGAATCTTGAGCGCCCGCACCCTGGAACCCCTTTCGTCACCTGACCGCTTCGAATTCACCGCCGGCCCCGAAACCGCTGGCCAGCGGATAGACCGTGTCGTCGCGGCGGCGATAGGTTCGCTCTCGCGCTCCCGCGTCAAGCAGTTGCTTGCAGCCGGGCAGCTCTCGCGCGACGGCAAGCGCGTTACAGACGCCTCGGAACCCGCCCGGCCCGGTGCCACCTACACGCTCGTCCTGCCACCGCCAGAGCCGGCAACGCCCCTGCCCCAGGCCATGCCGCTCAGCATCCTGCATGAGGACCCGCACCTGATCGTGCTGGACAAGCCGGCCGGGCTGGTGGTGCACCCGGCACCCGGCAACCAGGACGGCACGCTGGTCAACGCCCTGCTCGCCCATGCCGGGGATGAATTGCAGGGGATCGGCGGCGAACGCCGGCCGGGCATCGTCCACCGGCTGGACAAGGACACTTCCGGGGTCATGGTCGTCGCCAAGACCGAACAGGCGCACCGGGCCCTCTCGGCCGATTTCGCCAGCCGCGACCTGGAACGCGACTACCTGGCCCTGGTCTGGGGGCTGCCGCAGCCCCCCGAAGGCGAAATCGAAGGGCCAATCGGCCGCCACCCCACGGACCGCAAGCGGATGGCCGTGGTCACCCGCGGCGGAAAGCCAGCGCTGACCCGCTACAAGGTGGAACGTGCCTGGGGCACGGCCGTGGCGCTGCTGCGCTGCCGCCTGGCCACCGGCCGCACCCACCAGATCCGCGTTCATCTGGCCCACCGGAACCACCCGCTGGTGGGCGACCCGGTCTATCTTCGCCGCACCCCGGCCAGCGCGCGTAACCTGCCGGGGGATGTGCGCGAATCCCTGCTCAGCTTCCCCCGGCAGGCGCTGCACGCAGCCAGCCTGGGGTTCCGTCACCCGATCACCGGCCAGTGGCTGGCCTTTCGCTCGCCCTTGCCGGCCGATCTTGCCGGGCTGCTTACATTGCTGGATGGTAATCCATCATGTAACCAAGAGTAACCGACTTCCCAGGTCGGTTTTTCTTGCAAGCTCGACCCGCGAACGCTACAAATCCTTCAGCAGCGTTGGCGGATGCTGCGAAAAACCCGGGCCGCAAGCCTGCTCGCCCCGTCGTGACCGGGGCATAGGCGGTCGGGTGGGTCCGCCTGACGTTCGGCGTGCCAAGCATCGGATGCCGGAACCGGCCACCGCCGTCACGGGGTGGGCCGGCCGGCGCAGGAGGCAGTGATCGTTATGGCTTCCAGCTCAATCGTTCCCATAGCTCCGGAGGGCAACCTTTCCCGTTACCTCCAGGAAATTCGCAAGTTCCCGATGCTCTCCCCCGAGGAAGAGCTCCAGCTTGCGAAGCGTTGGAGGGATGAGGGAGATGAACGGGCTGCGCACAAGCTCGTCACCTCGCATCTGCGGCTCGTTGCCAAGATCGCCATGGGCTACCGCGGTTATGGCCTGCCGGTGGGTGAGCTGATCTCCGAAGGCAATGTCGGCATGATGCAGGCGGTCAAGCGGTTCGACCCGGACCGCGGCTTCCGCTTGGCTACCTATGCCATGTGGTGGATCAGGGCCGCCATCCAGGAATACATCCTGCACTCCTGGTCGTTGGTGAAGATGGGCACTACTGCGGCGCAGAAGAAGCTGTTCTTCAACCTGCGACGGCTGAAGGCACAGATGTCGGCGCTGGAGGAAGGCGACCTGCAGTCGGAGCAGGTGGCCAAGATCGCCCGCGTGCTGCAGGTGCCGGAGGCCGATGTGGTTTCCATGAACCGCCGCCTCGCCTCGCCCGACCACAGCCTGAACGCCCCCGTCCGCTCCGACAGCGAAGGCGAGTGGCAGGACTGGCTGGTGGATGAGCAGGAGACCCAGGAAACCGAGCTGGCGGAGCGGGAGGACCTCTCCAACCGTCGCATGCTGCTGGGCGAGGCGCTGAAGACGCTGAACGAACGGGAACGCCACATCCTGATCGAGCGGCGCCTGAAGGACGAGCCGACCACGCTGGAGGAACTTTCGCAGCAGTACAATATCAGCCGCGAACGGGTCCGCCAGATCGAGGTCCGCGCCTTCGAGAAGCTGCAGAAGAGCATGAAGCAGCAGATCGTCGAGCGCAGGCTCGCGACGGGCTGAGCCCGCGGGCCGGCAGCCGGCTGCCATAGGCCAGCCTTGGCCGGGTGCCCACAGGTGCGGCGCCCGGCCATTTCATGTGCGCTGATCGGGAGGGAAGCGGGCAACTCCCCGCCCTTCATGGCTCAAGATCCGGCCGAATTCCTGCGTCCCTGCAAACCGTGACCGTGGCACCCATGTCGTGGTGCGGCGATGCAGCCGCGATCCAATCACGCCCCGGTTTATCGGCTGGCTGCCGCGTACCGACCTGGGAAGGTTGTGCCGGCCTTGTCCCTGCCGCCCGGTGCGAAGGCCGGAAGAGGACGTCCTGGACACAGCGGGAACCAAGAGCGACACCATGGCCAGGCCGGGCGGTGCGGGGCGCGGGAAGCGCCTTCTCCGCCTCGGCGTACGGGCCCATCTGTTGCTGCTCGTCCTCGCGGCGCTGCTGCCAACCCTTTCGGTCGGCGCCGCGGCCGCATGGCTTGCCCTCGAAAGCTACCGTGCCGCGGCCGAGGCCCGGCTGCTGGATACCGCGCGGGCCCTGGCGCTGGCCATGGACCGGCAGATCGAAACCTATCTCGGCGCACTCGCCAGCCTGGCTGCCGCCCCGGCCTTCGACTCCAGCCCACCCGATCTGGCGGCGGCGGAGCGGCAGGCCCGGGCCGTGGCACTGAACCTGCAGACATCCATCCTGCTCCGCGGTCCCGGGCCTGACTTCACGCAGTTGTTCAACACCAGGCTCCCGCCCGGTGAGCCGCCGCCGCAGAACCGGCCGCCGGACCGGCCGGAAGACCCCCTGCCCCGGCTGTTCAGCACCGGCATGCCGACGATCGCCAATCTTCTCGGTGTTTCCGAGTCGGTCCGCACCGCCGGCGCCTTCGTCCCGGTGCTGCGCGATGGCCAGGCACGCTTCGCCCTTGGCGCAAACCTGACACCGGAACGGCTTTCCGAACTCCTCGCGGCGCAGGAGCTGCGGCATGAGGTGACAGCGACGCTGACCGACGCGAGTGGCGTGATCGTGGCCCGCTCGGAAGCGATGGAGACCCTGGTCGGCCAGCGCCGGCCCGACCGTGCGGGTGGGATTCCGGAGGTCGAGGGCCTCATCGACGGACGGCGGATCACCGACGGTGCCGCCATGCGTATCGGCTTCCACCAGCTAAGCGCCGCCCCTGGCTGGACGCTCTGGGTGGCGCAGCCGCGGCACCACTTGGCCAGCGCCTGGCAGCGGCCGGCGATGGCGCTCGGCCTTGGCGCGCTGCTGGCGCTCAGCCTGGCCGGGCTGACGGCGCTGCTCATTGCCCGGCGCATTGACCGGCCACTCGCGGTGCTGGCCAGAAGGGCGGAATCCACGGCCGCCTCAGGTGGCAATGGCCCGCCCCTGGCAACGATTCCAGAGACTGGCGTACGCGAGCTGGACCGGCTGCGCCTGGCTCTTGAAGCGGCGGAGATGGCGCTGCGCCGGCGCATGGCGGCGGAACAGCGGGCCGCCGATGCGCTGCGCGACAGCGAGGCCCGCTTCCGTGCCATGGCGGACAACATCCCGCAGCTTGCCTGGATGGCCCACCCGGATGGCTGGGTCTTCTGGTACAACCGCCGCTGGTACGACTACACCGGCACCACGCTGGAGGAAGCACAGGGCTGGGGCTGGCGCGGGCTGCACGACCCGGCACATCTGGCCCGGGCCGAGACGCTGTTCCGCCGCCGCATCGCCGCCGGAGAACCCTGGGAGGATACCTTCCCGCTCCGTGGCCGGAAGGGTGAGTGGCGCTGGTTCCTCTCCCGCGCCCTGCCGATCCGCGATGCCGCAGGGAAGGTGGTGCTGTGGTTCGGCACCAATACGGACGTTACCGCCCAGCGCGAGGCCGATGCCGCCCTGGCGGCCAGCGAGGAGCGGCTGCGCCTGGCGGTGGACGGCACCGGCCTGGCGATGGTGGATATCGACCTCGACAGTGGCGAGGTGGTGGGCTCTCCGAATTTCTTCACCATGCGTGGCCTGGCCGCGCCGCCTGACGGCCGGACCACCTTGGCGGCGATCAGCGCGCTGGTGATGCCGGAGGATCTCCGCCGGGTGCAGGAGGAATTCGCCACCGCCCGGCGCGAAGGCCGCCTGGGATACGCCCTGCTGCGCATCCGCCGTGCCGATGATGGCAGGCTTCGCTGGATCGAGTCCCATGCCGTGCAACGGCGGGAGGCGGATGGCCGGATGCGCCTCGTGGGGGTGCAGAGCGACGTCACCGCGCGCATCGTCGCGGAGGAGCAGCACCTGTTGCTGGCGCGAGAGGTTGATCACCGCGCCAAGAACGTGCTTGCCGTGGTGCAGGCGCTGCTCAGCCTCACCCCCGCTTCCGGCGAGGAAGCACGGCGCTTTGCCGAGGCGGTGAGCGGCCGGGTCGCCGCCATGGCCCGGGCGCATGTCCTGCTGGCCCGGGCACGCTGGGCCGGCGCCGAGCTGCGGACGCTGCTCGAGGAGGAATTGGCGCCCTTCGCCGCCGGCCGGCCGGAGCAGGTGGCACTAGAGGGCCCGCGGCTCCTGCTGCCCGCCGATCTGGTGCAGCCCCTCGCCCTGGTGCTGCATGAGCTGGCGACGAATGCCGCGAAATACGGTGCGCTGAGCGCCGTGGACGGCAGGCTGCGGGTGAGCTGGCGGATTTCGCCGGAGGATGCGCTGACCCTGGTCTGGTGCGAAAGCGATGGGCCACCCCTTGACGGGGCGCCTGCCCGGCAGGGCTTCGGCTCCCGTCTCGTGCGCCGCATCCTGCACCATCAGTTGCAGGGGCGGTCGCACCATGACTGGCGGCCGGAGGGGTTGTGCTGTGTCCTCACCATACCGCTGCCCTCGGCCAGCGCCGCGCCGCCCCCTGCCCTGGAGGCCGAGCCGGTTACGGTTTCCGGTAGGTAACGCCGTTGCGGGCGACGAAAGCGTTGAAATCGGAACGGTCAATGCGGACCAGGCAGGGCCCTGCCTCGGTATGGCGCATGACGTAGATCAGCACCTCGGCCCCGTGCAGGGCGATGCGGCAGAACCCGTCCTCCGGCGCGGGATCATTGCCCGGACAGGCATCCAGGTCCATGTGCGGCACCTTCTCCTCGAAATTCGCATAGGAAATGTAGCAGACCGGCTCCGCGGCCAGGACATTCCCGGTGGCAAGGCAGGCGCTGAGGGCGATCAGGCGAGCTAGGCGGGACATCAAGGGTCTCCTTCCGGGAAAATGTCACGGCAGCGCAAGCGGTAGCGCGGTGCCGCGACAAGCGAAAGACGAAGGAAAGCGGTGGCGCGGCGGACGGCGGGAGCCTATCTGAAGCCCAACGCCGTGCCGCCGGCCTTCCGGGGCCGTGCCGGCCGCCCCCAGCCCGGAACCCGCCCATGGACGCCCTGCCCCAGGCCGCCGAGACGGCCCTCTCCCCTGTCGCGGCCGAAACGGCCACCT
>JAEWCI010000586.1 GCA_023390705.1 Pseudomonadota bacterium | reverse complement strand
GCGCCCTGCCCTTCAAGGAGGAGGTTCTCCGCATCACCGGCGGCCATGGCGTTGACCTGGGCCTGCTGCACCCGCTGCGCCGCCGCGGCTTCCCGCGGACTGGCGCCCGGCGCCTGCCAGCCATCGGGCGGCGTACCGGGTGAAAGCTGGCGGGCAATGGCGCGGGTCAGGTCGCGGATGGGCGAGTTCGGCGCGCCCAGCAGGTTCAGCCCCGCGGCCGCTTCCGCCAGGTTGCGGAAGGGCGGCAGCACCAGGTCATCGAGCATGACCTGCCAGGCCTTCGCGTAGTCCTCGGCGTAGAGGGCGAGCACCTGCGCCTCCAGTCGCGCCGGGTCCTCGGCGCCGCTGGAAGCCGCTTCCGGCCCCAGCACCCAGCTTTCCGCCGCGGCGTCGCGCACCGCCTGGCCGATCGCCGGCAACAGGCCGCGATAGAGCCCGTCCACGGTGTAGAGACCCGGCACGCCATCGGTCAGTTGCTTGCCGGAAGCACGGGTGAAGAAGCGCTGCCCGGCCGCGCCCAGCGCATCCGCCGGCCGCCAGGGGGCGATGTTCTGCGCCAGCGGCTTCAGCCGCGAATAGACCCGCTCGGCCATCGGCAGACGGGAGAAGATGCGGCGGGAGGCATCCACCAGGGCGCCATCCAGCGGGTAGGTGGCGAAGTCGCCCGCCAGCATCGCGTCCAAATGGCCGGTCAGCGCATCGCGCACCGGCTGGCCCACGGCGCCGGGCCACAGCCGGGCCCAGTCCGCCAGCAGCCATTCGCGCGCCAGCGCCCTGTCCAGCGGGCCCTGGCGGCCGAGCATCAGATAGACCCGGGTCGCCTCATACAGGTATTCCGGCCGTTGCAGCCCGCCGCGGATCTGCACTTCCAGCCGGGCCAGCAGGCGTGGCAGCAGCACGCGGTCCAGGGTGCGGCGGTAGGCGGCCTCGCTGCCGGCGACCAGCATTTCCTCCTGGCTCAGCCCCAGCCCGCCACCGCCATCGGCATGGGCCACGCCGGGCAGCGGCCGGGCGGCGTCGAGGTAGGGCAGCACCCGCGCCAGGTCGCCATCACTCACCGGGGTGAAGGCGAGGGGTTGCGCGGCGCCTTCCGCCTTGCCCAGCGCCTCGGCCAGCGCGGCGGCGCGGCGCTGTTCGGCGGCGTAGATGCTGTAGCCCCAGAACGCGCCGCCCAGCGTCATCAGCCCCGCCAGGCTCCAGGCGCCGATCGCCGCCAGCCTGCGGCGCCTCTCCACGCCGCGGTCCCGCGCCGCGAGCCGCGCCTCGTTGAACACCACGTCGGAGAGCAGCCGGCCGAGGAAGTAGCTGCGCCCCCTGCTGCCCGCCGCCATGGCCGGGCGCCGCGGGTCCAGCCCGAAGGCGCGGGAGAGGGCGCCGGTCAGCCTGTCGATCGGGGTGCCTTCCTGGGTGCCGGAGGTGAAATAGACCCCGCGCAGGAAGGGCGCCGGGTCCAGCCGCGAGCCGCCGAAGGCCGCCGCGGCGAAGGCGCCCACCGGCTCTTCCAGCGAGGCGAATTGGCCGGGGAAGCCGGCGATGGCGGCGCGCTGCTGCGGGCCGCGTTCGGCCTGGAGCCGTTCCAGCAGGCGGTCCTGCAACCGCTTCAGCAGCAGGCTGAATTCACCGGCGAATTTCGCCGCCACGCCTTCCGGCCCCTGCTCCGGCGGGAAGGTGACGCCCCAGACCTGGGCGCGGTGTTCCTTGTCCAAGTCGTCGAAATACTCGACGAAGCCGGCCATCAGGTCGGCCTTGCTGATCAGCAGGTAGATCGGCAGGCGCTGCGCCAGCTGCGCTTCCAGTTCCTTGATGCGGCGGCGCACGGTGCGGGCATGGGCCTCGCGCTCGCTTGGCGAGAGGCGGCTGAGCATGTCCACGCCGAAGCAGACGATGATGCCGTTCAGCGGCTGGCGTGGCCGGTTCTTGCGCAGCATCTGGAGGAAGCGTTCCCAGCCGGCCTTGTCCGCCTGGGCGTCGCTGTCCTGGGTGGTGTAGCGGCCGGCGGTGTCCAGCAGCACGGCGCGGTCGGAAAGCCACCAGTCGCAATTGCGCGTGCCGCCCACGCCGGCCAGCTTCGCGCCTTCCGCCAGCGGGAAGTCCAGCCCGGACTGCATGATGGCGGTGGTCTTGCCGCTGCCCGGCGGACCGATGATGACATACCAGGGCAGTTCGTAGAGGAAGCCGCCCTTGCCGCCGGTGGCCTGGCGCAACTGCTCCAGCGCGGTGGTCAGCTTCTCCTTCAGCGCGACCTCTTCCTCGGCGGCGCGCTCGGCGCCGCCATCGGCCGCCGCCGCGGCCTCCACCAGCCCGGCATCGCGCTGCTTCCTCCGCCGCATGCGGATGAAGGCGACGACGATGAAGGCGATGACCGGGATGGCGATGAGGATCGCCCGCACCCAGGGGTTCTCGAAGGGGTAGATGCGCCCGAAGCCGAGCAGCGGGGCGAACATCCACACTACGGGCATCAGCAGCAGCAGCACGATCAGCGCCGCCACCACGGGGATGTCCTTGAACAGGTTCAGCACGGCGGACATCAGCGCGCCTCCCCGTTCATCACCACCACCTCGATGCGGCGGTTCTCCTCCCGTCCCTCGGGCGTGGCGTTGCTGGTCAGGGGCTCGGCCTCGCCGCGGCCCTCATAGCTGAAGCGGGAACGGTCCGTGCCGCCATAGCCGGCCATGATGACCTGCAAGGCCGCCTGCGCCCGCGCCGCCGAGAGATGATAGTTGGACGGGAAGCGGGCGGTGCGGATCGGCTGGTTGTCCGAATGGCCGAGCACCTGCACCGCGCCCGGCTCGTCCCGCAGCGCCTCTCCGATCCGTCCGAGCAGGGGCAGGAAGCGCGGCTCCACATCCGCCTTGCCGGAACCGAACATGCCGCGGTTGCGGATGCGCACCATGGTGCGGTTGGGGTCGCTGAGCACGGTGACGAGTCCCGCATCGATTTCGGGCTTGAGGAATTCGCGCAGCCGCTGGGCCAGGCTGGGGCGGCTGGGCACCACCACGGGCGGCGGCGGGGGCGCCGGCGGCACCACCGGCGCGATGCGCTCGATGACCGGCGGCATGCCGGGCGGCAGCGCCGCCAGCCGGGCGAAGAGATCATCCGCCTGGTTGGAGAGGCTGGAGGACAGCCCGGCATAGCCGAGGCCGAGCAGGGCGAGGCAGAATGGCGCCGCCACCCAGGCCGGCACGCTGCGCCCGGTGCGCCGGTGCGGCGCGTCCACGCCCTTCCAGTGCGGCGAAAGCTCGCGCTCGAAGCCGCCGCGCAGTTGCGACAGCACCTGGTAGAGGCCCTCGCGGATGCGGTCCAGCTCCGCCGCGCCGCGCGGCGAAAGCCGGTAGCGCCCCTGGAGGCCGAGCGCGAGGCAGAGATAGGCGATCTCCAGCGCCTGGAGGTAGCGGCCGGGGTCCTTCTGCATGCCGGCCAGCATGTCGAAGAAGCGCTCGCCCGACTTCACTTCCTGATGGAAGGTGGAGACGAGGGAATTAGCCGCCCAACTGCTCTGCGGTCCCCAGGGGGTGGAAAGCGCTACATCGTCCAGCGCCGCGCAGAGGCTGTAATGCGCCGCCCGCAATTGCTCCGGTGCGATGTCGGTGGCCCGCGCATCGGCCTCGAAGACGCGCAGCGCCCGCAGCGCGCGCTGGCGCAGCTCGTCCGGGTTGGCGACATGCACGGCGGCGCTGAGGCGCGAGAGCAGGTCGAGCAGCGGCGCCGCGGCGGCGGCCAGCGGGCTGATGCCGACCTTGGGCAGGCTTTCCGCTTCCCCGGCA
>JAEWCI010000491.1 GCA_023390705.1 Pseudomonadota bacterium | reverse complement strand
CTTGGCGGCTTGAACGGGGCCGGGCCGGGCCCGGCGGGCCGGGCCCCTGTGCCGGGTAGCCCCGGAACCTCAGCCGCGGCGGTTGCCGCCGCCGCCCGGCGCCAGGCGCAGCGGCACGAAGCGCTGGCCCTGCTGGCTCTCGATCAGGAGCAGCGCGGTGGCGCGGTTCTGCCGGCGCAGTTGCTCGACGCGCGTCTGCAGCTCCTGCGGCGTGTTCACCTTCTCCTGCTGCACTTCCAGGATGACGTCACCGGGGCGCAGCTCGCGTTCCGCGGCCGGGCTGCCGGGCGCCACGTCAATGATGGCGACGCCACGCTGATCGGCGCGCAGGCTGAAGCGCTCCCGCACCTCCGGCGAGATCGGCGCGACCCGCAGGCCGAGCCCGGCGACCTCGGACGGGCGCTGTTCCGGGCCGGGCGTGGCGGCGGCCTGCTGCTGCTCGGCCGGCAATTCGCCCCCCGTCACCTGCAGCGTCTGCTCCTTGCCATCGCGCCAGACCACCACCGGCACCTCGCGGCCCACCGGCGTGTCCGCGACGATGCGCGGCAGGGCGCGCATCTCGCGCACTTCCTGGCCGTTGAAGCGCAGCACCACATCGCCGTTGCGGATGCCGCCCTTGGCCGCTGGCCCGTCCTCCTGCGCGCGCGCCACCAGGGCGCCGCGGGCACCGCCGCGCAGGCCCAGGCTCTCCGCGATCTCGTCGGTCACCTGCTGGATGTTCACGCCCAACCAGCCGCGCCGCACCCTGCCGCTTTCCTGCAACTGCGCCACGATGTTGCGCGCGAGGTTGGAGGGAATGGAGAAGCCGATGCCAATGGAGCCGCCGGTCGGCGAGTAGATGGCGGTGTTGATGCCCACCACCTTGCCTTCCAGGTTGAACAGCGGCCCGCCGGAATTGCCGCGGTTGATCGCGGCGTCGGTCTGGATGAAGTCGTCATACAGGCCCTGGCGGATGTCGCGGCCGCGGGCCGAGACGATGCCCGCCGTCACCGAGCCGCCCAGGCCGAAGGGGTTGCCGATGGCCAGCACCCAGTCACCCACCTCGGCGGTGTCCGAATCGCCCCAGGGCACCGCGGTCAGCGGCTTGTCTGTCTCGATCTTCAGCACCGCCAGGTCGGTGCGCGGATCGGTGCCGAGCAGCCGGGCGCGGATGGTGGTGTTGTCGTGCAGGATGACGTTGATCTCGTCGGCACCTTCGACGACATGATTGTTCGTCACCACGATGCCGCTGGCATCCACGATGAAGCCGGAGCCGAGCGACTGGCCGCGGCGCGGCCGCTGCGGCTGGTCCGGCCCCGGGCCGCCGGGCGCGCCGGGCGGACGGTTGCGGTTGAAGAAGTCGCGGAAGAATTCCTCGAAGGGGCTGCCCGGCGGCGCCTGCGGGGTTTCCGGCGCATCAGGCCGATTGGCGCGCGACCGCGCGCCACCACCCTGGGTGGTGGAGACATTCACCACGCTCGGCAGCAATTGCCGCGCCAGCGGCGCGAAGCTGGAGGGAGCATTGGCCAGGGGCGCCGCGGCTGGCGGGGGGGTTCCGGCCGCGGCGGGCGCCGGCGCCTGGGCGCCCACCGGCGAAGCGGTGATCGCGGCGGCCAGGGCCAGGGAAAGCATCGGCTTCAAACGCATTGGGCAGTCACCTCTCGGGGGAGGAAGGGTTGGCGGAACCATGCCTGGCACCACCCAGGGGAAGCTAACGCATCGGCAGGCATCTTGCCCCCTGATGTTACCCGCGGATGCAATTCGCAATATTCTGGGGAGCGGCGCAACGGCGCCGCTCCCTTGGCCCGGAAGCCCTACGGCGTCGCCCGCGGCGCCGTACGGAAATAGCGGAAGAAGTCGCTGTCCGGGCTGAGCAGCATCCGCGTCTCGCCATCGGCGAAGGCTTCCCGGTAGGCCTGCAGGGTGCGCCAGACCTGGAAGAATTCCGGGTCGCGCTGGAAGGCTTCGGCGAAGATGCGGATCGCGGTCTGCTCGCCCTGGCCGCGCAGGATCTCGCTCTGCGACTGGGCTTCGGCCAGCAGCACGGTGCGTTCGCGTTCTGCCGCGGCGCGGATGCGCTGGGCCTGCTCGGCGCCCTCCGCGCGCTGCTCCCGCGCCACGCGCTCGCGTTCCGACTGCATGCGGGAAAGGATGGCCTGGCTGTTCTCCTCCGGCAGGTCGGCGCGGCGGATGCGGACATCCGCCACCTCGATCCCGAAGCTCTGCGCCTCCTCGTTCACCCGGTGGCGGATCTCGCTCATCACCCGGGCGCGGTCGTTGGAGAGCACGGAAAGCAGCGGTTCGTTGCCCAGCGCATTGCGCAGCGCTGAGGAGACGATCGGCCCCAGCCGCAGCCGGATGCCGACCTCGGTCGCGCCCACCGTCTGGTAGAAGCGCAGCGGGTCGGTGATGCTGTAGCGGGTGAAGGTGTCCACCACCAGGCGGCGCTGGTCGCCCAGGATCACCTCCTGTCCCGGCGCGTCGTAGTCCAGCAAGCGGCGGTCGAAGGCGATGGCCGACTGGATGAAGGGTAATTTCGCGTTCAGCCCCGGCTGGCGGATTACCCGGATCGGCTCGCCGAACTGGGTGATCAGCACCTGCTGGGTCTGATGCACGGTGAACAGGGCGGAAAGCGCGGCCAGCAGCAGGCCGACGAGCACGACGACGACGACGATGGTGCGGTTCATCGGGCGGCTCCCTGCGGCCGGGCGGGCATCAGCGTGGGGGGTGAATGCTGCACCGGCGGCTGCGCGGCACGGGCACCGCCACGGCCGGTATCCTGCAGCTGCAGCAGCGGCACGATGCCCTGCAGCCGGTCATCCACCACCAGCTTCGGATTGCGCCGCAGGATGTCCTCCATGGTTTCCAGGTAGAGCCGCCGCAGGGTGATGTCCTGCGCCTGCTGATAGGCCGAGAGCACCTGGGTGAAGCGCTGCGCCTCGCCGCGTGCCCGGGCTTCCTGGCTGTCGCGGAAGCCCTGGGCCTCCTGGACCATCCGCTCCGCCTCGCCGCGGGCGCGGGGGATGATGTCGTTGCGGTAGGCCTCGGCCTCGTTGCGCTGCCTTTCGCGGTCCGCCGCGGCGCGCTGCACGTCGCGGAAGGCTTCGATGACCGCGGCCGGCGGGTCCACCTTCTGCAATTGCACCTGGGTGATGACGACGCCGGCACGATACTGGTCCATGATGGCCTGGGTGCCGCGCCGCACCTGCTCCTCGATCTGGGCGCGCGCCTCGGTCAGCGCCGGCTGGATCGGGGTGCGGCCGATCACCTCCCGCATCATGCTCTCGGCGGCCGACTTGATGGTGCTTTCCGGGGAGCGGGTGTTGAACAGGAACTCGGCCGCGTCGCGGATGCGCCAGCGGACGACGAAATCGATGTCGATGATGTTCTCGTCGCCGGTCAGCATCAGGCTTTCTTCCAGCACGTCGCGCGCCGGCACCGGGCGGGTCGGCAGGGCCTCGCCCGAGCGGAAGCCGATGAAGACCAGGTTCTCCGTCGTGACGCGCGGCGTGGTGGCGGTCTCGATCGGCCAGGGGATGTGGTAGTTCAGGCCGGGCGGGGCGGTGCGGTTGAAGGCGCCGAAGCGCAGCACCACGCCCTGTTCGTCCGGCTGCACCCGGTAGAAGCCGCTGGCCGCCCAGAGCAGCAGCCCACCGGCGAGCAGCAGGCCGATGACCCGGCCGCCGCCCCAGCCACCCGGCCACTGGCCCACCGCTACCCCGCGGGCCCAGTCCTGTGCCTTGCGGATGATATCATCGAGGTCGGGCCCGGGGCCGCGACCGCCGCCGCCGGGTGGCCCGGGGGGCGGCGACCCCCAGGGACCGCCGGGGCGAGGATTGCCCCAGGGGCTGGGTCCGCCGTTGTTGAACGCCATGACTGTCCGCCGGCCTCCACTGTTCTGCTTTCCGTCACCCGCCCCCCCTGGCGGGGATGCACAGGCCACGGCTTCCGGCCATATGACATCTGACCGGGCTGCGGGCTATGCCCTGGTCGCCATCCGGCAACCGCGCGGGTGGCATGTTGTCGGGTTCGGGAGTCAATTCAAGCAATGGGCGACAGCTTGGTCGAGGCAGTGCGGCAGGCGCTGCGCTCGGTGAAGGACGAGGCGAGCGGCCGGGACGTGGTCGCCGCCGGCATGGTCCAGGGCCTTACGGCGCGTGACGGGCTGGTGCAATTCGCCCTGGAGGTGCCGCGCGAAAGGGCGCGGGAGCTGGAGCCGTTGCGCCAGGCGGCGGAACGCGCCGCGGCTTCGGTGCCCGGCGTGCTTTCCGCCACCTGCGTGCTGACCGCGCAC
>JAEWCI010000487.1 GCA_023390705.1 Pseudomonadota bacterium | reverse complement strand
GGCGCAGCCCGCCCGCGCCGGTGGCCACAAGCGGTTCGCCTCCGCCGGGATGGGATGGGGGCCGGGGCCGCCGCCGCCGTGCCGTGAGCCGGGCGCCTTCGGCCGTGCGCACCAGGGTCAGGGTGCGGTCGTGATAAACGTCCAGCCCGGGACGATGGCCGATGGAAATCAGCGCGCTCTCGGCCAGTTCCTCGCGGAACAGCCGCATCATCACATCCTGGTTGCCCTCGTCGAGCGCAGCCGTCGCCTCGTCCATGAAGACCCAGCGCGGCTTGTGCAGCAGCAGCCGGGCAAAGGCCAGGCGCTGCTGCTCACCGAGCGAGAGGATGCGGTCCCAGCGCTCCTCCTCCTCCAGACGCGGGATCAGGTGTTCCAGGCCGCAGCGGCGCAGCGCCGCTTCAACCGCCCGCGCGGCGAAGCGGCGCGGCGGGGCGGGATATGTCACCGCGGCATGCAGGGTGCCGAGCGGCAGATAGGGCCGCTGCGGCATGAACATCATGCCCTCGCGCGGCGGGATGCGGATCTCGCCCGATCCCCAGGGCCATAGCCCGGCGATGGCACGGAACAGGGTGGACTTGCCGGTACCGCTCTCGCCGACGATGAGCACCTTCTCCCCGGCATGGATTTCGGCATTGGCCTCGCCGATCACCACATTGCCGTCAACATGCGCGATCTGCAGGTTGTTGAAGGCCAGCACCTCGCGCCCATCCGGCAGCCTGCCTTCATGGATGGTGACGACGCTCTCGTTCTCCAGCTGATCGGCGGCGTCGAGCGTGTCCTCCAGCTCCACCACCCGCTCCACATGGCTGCGCCAGTCGGCCAGCTTGGGGAAGTTGTCCACGAACCAGTTCAGGCTGGTGGTGACCTGGCCGAAGGCGGAGGCGATCTGCATCAGCACGCCAAGCGTGATGGCGCCGGCGAAGTAGCGCGGGCTGGCCACCAGGATCGGGAACACCGTCAGCAGCATGCCATAGGCCGAGGTCAGCCACATCAGGTTGCGCTCGCTGCGCATCAGATCCTTCATCACCGTGACGACATGGTCGAAGGCGTGGCGCAGCCCGCGCTCCTCATCCGCCTCGCCACGGATCAGCGCCACGCCCTCGCTGCTCTCGCGCAGCCGCACCAGGGCGAAGCGATGATCGCTCTCGGCCTCGTTGCGGCGGATATTGGCCTCCACCATCGGCCTGCCGATCAGCCAGGTAAGGCCGGAGCCGATGCCGGCATAGATCAGCGCGGCGAAGACCATGTAGCCGGGGATGTCGAACTCATTGGCGCCGAGCGCGATGTGCAGCGGCCCCGACAGCGTCCACAGGATGCCGACGAAGGAAACCAGCATCAGCACCGAGGTGATGAGGCCCACAGCCATGTCCACCGCCATGGCGGTGGCCCAGCGGGTGTTCTCGCTGATCCGCTGGTCCGGGTTGTCTGCGGCGTCGGGCAGGAAATTCAGCTGGTAGTGGCGCCCCTGCTCCAGCCAGCGGCCCTGCAGGCGGAACACCAGCCAGCGCCGCCAGTGCAGTTGCAGCATCTGCCGCACATAGAGCTGGAACACCGCGGTGGACATGCTGGCCACTGTCAGGATGATGAACAGCCCCATCTGGCCGAAGAAGGCATTGCGGTCGCGGGCTTCCAGCGCGTTGAAGAAGTCGCGGTTCCAGATGTTGAAGCGCACCTGGATGGCGATCTGCAGCAACGTCAGCCCCAGCACGCCGGCAGCCAGGCCGCGCGCCGACCAGCGCTGCTCGCCATTGAAATAGCCGGAGGCCATGCGCCAGAAGCGGCGCATGAAGGACTCGCGCGGCGCTGTCTCGCCGTTCTCCTCGGGCTCGCGGGGATCGGCCATCGCCGGGGTGCTCAGGGCTGCGCCCGTGGCGGTGCCTCGGCCGGGCCGGGCACGTCGCGGAGCGCATCGGGCCGTTCACCCAGCCGGTTGGCGAGCAACGCCTTGCCCTCCTCTCCGGCATGACCCATGCCCTCGGCTGCCAGCCTGGCGCCAGGACGGAGCAGATCACGGAAGCCCTCGGCGGCGCCCTGCGGCACCAGCACCACCGTGCCGTCCTCCAATATTGCGCCGGCCACTTCGCCCTGGGGCGAGAAATACGGCACCTTCACCGTGCCGCTGACCTGCAGGGACGTGGCACGTTCGGCCGCCTGGCGGCCGGCAAGGCGCCAGTAGAAGCGGTCCACCACCGTTGGCGTCGTGTCGCCATTCGGGCTGAAGGCCAGCATGGTGATCACCGGCGCACTGCGGGCGCGGATGCCCCAGAGTTGCAAGGGCCGGCCTGGCGGCGCGGCACGGCGGACCGCCTCGGCGATATCGGGCGGGAAGACCACCTGCGGCCCTTCGCGGAACAGCAGCGCATCGACTTCGCCGCGGGGGTTGAGCAGGTAGCGTTCAACCGTTCCCGTGAAGGATGGCAACTGAGTCGGGTCGAACCAGAGATCGGCCGGCACACGCCGCGGCGCATTCGCCGGCGCGGGCTGCTGTGCCGGGACGGGCGTTCCCAGCAGCACCATCGCCACCGCCAATACGCCCAATACCCCCCGCATGGCTGTGCTAGGCGCCGCGGATGACACCGAAGATCAGCGAGGCCAGGAACAGCACCAGGAAGATGCCGAACAGCACCTTGGCGATACCGGCCGAAGCCGAGGCAATGCCGCCAAAGCCGAACAGCCCGGCGACCAGCGCGACCACCAGGAAGATCAGGGTCCAGTACAACATCGAAAGGCTCCGTTGCGCGTTCCTGTCCGCTGAACGCCAACCCAACGGCGCGGTTGCCTAACGAATCCGCGCCGCTACCGCCATGGAATCACGGCCGGATCACAACGGCCTGACACCGCGTGTCACGGCCTGGTAAGTGGCAACCGCCAGTGTCGTCGGGTCGAAGGGCTTGGTGATGACGAAGGCAGGTTCCACCGCCTCCCCGGTCAGCAGCCTCTCAGGGAAGGCCGTGACGAAGATGACCGGCGCGATAACATGTTGCAGGATGCGGGCCACCGCGGCGGCGCCATCCCCGCCGGCGCCGAGATTGATATCGGCCAGCACCAGGCTGGGGCTTTCCGCCCGGGCAAGTTCCACCGCCTCCGCTTCGGAAGCGGCAATACCGACCACGCTATGGCCGCAGCGCTCCACCAGCTCCTGGATGTCGAGCGCAATGATCGGCTCGTCCTCGATGATCAGCACCCGCGCCGCGGCACCGGAACGCAGGCTCTCGCGCGCTGCGTGGAGCGCCGATTCGGCTTCCTCCAGAGGCACGCCGACGGCGGCGGCAGCGGCGGCCAGCGGCTGCTCCTCCAGCGCGGTCAGCAGCAGCAGCATCCGCGAGGTAAGCGGCATCACCATATCCGGCGGTGTATCGCTTGTCCTCTCCTGCGCGCGCATGATGCTGCTGATGGCTGCATAGAGGGCAGGACGATATTCGATTTCCGGCAGGGTCCGGCCCTCGGCATCGGCAAGCACCTGGCGCAGCGCATCCGCCACCAGCGCATCGCCGCGCGGCTGACTGCCGGTGAGCGCACGGGCATACCGGCGCGCGTAAGGCAGGGCCCGCAGCAGCGCCATGCGGTCTATCCCGCTCATCGTCTTGTCATCCTCAAGATGCAGTTCACGGCTTCGTCCTGAACCATGTCGCTTGATATTGGGGGGCGGGTGAACGAACAAGCCAATGATAGCGGACTGCGCGCTGCGCTCGCGGAATTGTTGCCGGAGCTCCGTGCGTTCGCGCGGTACCTTGCCGGCTCCCGCGCCGAAGCGGACGATCTGGTGCAGGAGGCGGTGCTGCGCACGCTGCGTGGCCTGGACGGCCGCGCGGAGGGAATCAACCTGCGCGCCTGGTGCCTTGCGGTACTACGCAACACCTTCCATGAACAGTTGCGGTTGCGACGCCGCGAGGCAGCGAGGCTACGGAACACCCCCGAACCGCCGCCAATGGCGCCCACGCAGGAGACGCCCGGGGCCATGCGCGACCTTACCCGCGCCCTGGCAATGCTGCCGCCGCTGCTGCGCGAGGCAGTGCTGCTGGTGGGCGCGCAGGGGCTTTCGCATGAGGAAGCGGCGAGGATCTGCAACGTTCCCATCGGAACGATGAAGGCCCGTGTTTCGCGGGCGCGCAAGCTGCTGGCGCAGAACTTCGTCCCCTGATTCTCGCGTTCCTGTGTTCCCATGACGCCGCCGCGATGCAACCCCGAGCCGCCGGGGATCATTCATCAGCACGACATCAAGGGGACCAATGATGCATTCGATGATGGAAGTTGCGCAGCAGGAAAACACCGCGGCGAAGCCGCAGATGGATTTCCATGGCGCACTGATCGCACTTCTCCCCAAGCTGCGGGTGCAGGCGCTGGCGCTGACCCGCAACCGCGCGGCCGCCGAGGATCTGGTGCAGGACGCTGTGGCCAATGCGCTGGCGGCGCAGGACAGCTTCACCCCCGGCACCAATTTCGCGGCCTGGATGCACCGCATCCTGCGCAACCGCTTCATCAGCACGCTGCGCAAGCAGCGCGAAACCACCGATATCGAGGATCTGCCGATGTCGGCGTTCGCGGTCGGTCCGGCGCATGAGGACCGCATGGTGCTGAAGGAACTGGGCCGGGCCCTGAACCGCCTGCCCACGGATCAGCGCGAGGCGCTGTTCATGGTCGTGCTGCAGGGGCTTTCCTATGAGGAGGTAGCCGCTGCCACGGGTTGCGCCGTCGGCACAGCGAAGAGCCGCGTTTTCCGCGCCCGCCGCCAGTTGCAGACCTGGCTGATGGGCGAGGAGCGCCAGTCCACAACCACCACGACTCAGCCAAGGGCCGGCCACCAGGCCACCATTGGCGAGACGCGCGCCGAAGTCTAGGGTGGCATGACACGGAGCGCAGCGGCAGTCCTGGAACGGCCTGCCGCTTCCTCGTCCGTGGCGATAGGCACGATGGGCGAGACCAGGAACGACCGGCAGGAAGAGCCACCGCGGCAGGAGGAAGAAGGCAGCGGCGTTGACCGCGCCTTCGATCTCTGGCTGCAGCGTGGCTTGCACCAGCTCTACGACAACGTGGCGCAGGAGCCGCTGCCACCGGAATTGCTGCGGTTGATCGAAGAGGACCGCAGCACCCGCCGGGACGGGAAATAGGCGCCGGCCCCCAGGGAGTCCCCCTCGGGGCCGGCTCGGGAGGCTTCAGACCGCCGGCCG
>JAEWCI010000415.1 GCA_023390705.1 Pseudomonadota bacterium | reverse complement strand
TGGTGGCGCAGCTCGCGGCCATCGCCGCCGGCATCGCCATGGGCAAGACCGGTATCGCCGTGGTGCGGGAGGAGGATTTCCTCGAAGCCCTGACTCCCGGCCGCATGGCGGTACGCAAGGTGGTTTCCCGCCCCCAGGCGGTGGAGCGGGTGGAGCGCTGGCGCCGCCGCGGCTACCGCATCGGCCTGCTCAGCGGGCCGGCGGCGCGGATTTCCGCCATTGCCGAGGCGTTGCTGGAACAGGCCCGCACCTGGTGCGACCGGCTGGTGGTGGCGGTGGCGGGGGAGGGTTGCGAGGCCGCCGGCCTGGCGCTGGCGGAGCTTTCCGTGGTGGACCTGATTACCAGCTACGAGGGCGAGAGCGCGGTGGAACTGATCCGCGCCCTGCGCCCCGATGTGCTGGTGCAGAGCGAGGCCGCGCCCCCGGATTCCATCCCCGGCGGCGATCTGCTGCAGGAATGGGGCGGCGAGTTGCGCTTCGCCAGCGAAGCCCCGGAAGCATCGGTACAGGGCGCAGCGGCGTCCCTGTAGGCGGCTTCGTCGTGGCGGGGCGCAGGTCCGGCCAACTCCGCACCGGCTGCGTGGCTCAGAACATCCTCAAGCCGGGTGGAATCACCCGGCGGTTTGGAAAATGCGGAAAACACAAGCTGGAGGGGCTTCGTCGTGCACAGGCACGGTGAAACCCCTCAGCCCCGCTCCGCTTCCTCGCGCAGGATGTCCGCGCTGCGCAGCAGCAGGCGTTCGTAGCGGGCGCGCTCGGCCGCCGCCTTCTCCTCGGTCCATTCCCAGAAGCCGCGCCCGGTCTTCGGACCCAGCCGGCCTTCCGCCACCAGCTTCTGCAGCGTCGTGCTCGGCTCCGTGCCGTTGTGCAGGCTGGGGTAGATGGTGCGCGCCGCGGCCAGTTGGGTCTCCAGCCCGGCCAGTTCCTTCTGCATGATCGGCCCGGCCGAGAGATAGCGGAAGCCGAAGCAGTAGCGCACCGCATTGTCCACGTCCTCGGCGCTGGCCAGGCCCTGGTCGATGACGTTGAAGGCTTCGCGCATCAGCGCATGCTGGATGCGGTTGGCGAGGAAGCCGGGCACGTCCTTCGCCACCCTGATCGGCACCCGGCCGAGGCTGGCCATGATCTCCGCCAGCCTGTCGCACGCCGCCTGGTCGGTATGCTTGCCGCGCACCACCTCCACCCCGGGCACCAGATGCGCCGGCAGGAAGAAGTGCAGGTTCGCCATGCGGTTGCGCGTGGCGCAGCCTTCCGAGACATCGGTGACGCGGAAGCCGGAGGCATTGGTCGCCACCGGCACGCCGGGCGGCACCAGCCTGTCCAGCGCGGCGAAGACGGCGCGCTTCAGCTCCAGCTTCTCCGGCACCGCCTCCACCACCACGTCCACATCGGCGAAGCCGGCCTCGTCGAGCGAGGCGACGATGTCGCAATGCTCGTCGGCCGCCGCCTGGTCGCCGCCGAGCTGGCCGATCGAGGCGCGCACCCGCTCCCGCCGCTGCGGCCAGGTTTCGCGGGCCGGCTCCACCGCCGTCACGCGCCAGTCGCCGGCGAGGAAGATGGCGGCGATGTCGCAGCCCATCAGGCCGAAGCCGATGATGGCGGCGTGCCCTTTCGGGGGGTTGGGGATATCGGTCATGGGCGTGTTCACTCCCCTACAGCAGATCGCGGACGGGCGTGAACGCCCGGTAGCGTGAATCTGCTGTCCAAACAATGATCTGCAGATCGCGGACGGGCGTGAACGCCCGGTAGTGTGAATCTGCTGTACGAACAATGATCTGCGGCGGATTGGCGTTCGGTTACGAAGGTATTCCCTGTAGCGGTTGCTGCTAGCCCAGGGCGTCGGCGCGGCGGCGGGCGCTGTCCATTGCCGGCGCGATCAGCCGGCCGTTTCCGGCACGCGCAGGCTGGCCCGGTTCGCCTCCCGCACCTCCGCCGCCGCATCGTCGTAGAGGAAGGGCAGGCAGGCATAGCGGGTGCCGGCGGTGACCGGCGTCGCCTCATGCAGCAGGGAGCAGGAAAAGACCAGGGCGCCGCCCGGCGGCGGGCGGAAGCGCTGGGGCGAGAATTCGGGGAACCACAGTTAGCCGCCCTCGAAGCCGTCATTCAGGTTGATGGTGACGGCGAAGCGGCGATGCGCGGTGCCGGGGGTGGTGTTGTCGCGATGGGCGCGGAAATGCCCACCCTCGCTGCCGTCGTAGCGGGCGACGATGTAACGCTCGATCCGCGTGGCGTTGAACTGGAAGGCTTTCCGGATTTCCGGCACGATGCGGCGGCTGATGCGGGCGCGGATCGCCGCCTGCAATTCGGCGTCCTCGATCTGGCAGTCCTGCCGGCGCTTGTGGACGGGGTCGTAGGTGCCGATGGTGCGGCCGTCGCGCTCCACCATGAAGCCGCTCTCCTCGCCGCCCCTGGCTTCGTAGAGTTCCACCAGCCTGCGGCAGAATCCCGGTTCGAAGACCTGCGGCAGCAGCAGCGCCGGGATGGGCACCGGCGCCGCGGCGCTGGCCGGTGGCAGGCCACGCAGCAGGCTGAGCAACTGCGGCAGCCGCTCCAGCGGTGCGGCGGCGACTACCCGCATCAGCCTGTCCAGGAGGAAGGCGGCGGGGACGCAGCGCGGCTGGCCGTCCCCCGCAGGGCGCAGCACCCCGTAGCGGCGGCTGACCGCACCCTCACGGTCCAGCAGCACGCGCAATCCGGGTAGGGCATCGCGCGGCCCGCCCTCGGCATCGTCGGCCGGGTCGATGCTCAGGATGAAGGCGGCGGCGTCGGCATCGTTCAGCAGCCCCTCGGCCTGGGCCTGGCGCAGTTGGCCGAGCGCGGCGGCGCCGCCCGGACTGCCGGCCGGGCCGGGGAAGACCAGCAGCAGGTGGCGGCCGGCGGCGACGGAGATGTTGTAGCGCGGCGTGCTCCGGCTCGGCAGGACGAACCAGGGCGCGGGGTCGCCCGGCAGAGGCGGGTTCAGGGCGGGCGCCGGTTCGGGCATGCGGCTCGGACCTTCGGTTGTGGGCGAGAGGGATGCGGCAGCGCCCGCTGCCGTGCCATGGCCGTTCAAGGGGTGGAATGCAAGCATCGTCAGCGACCGCCGCTGCCGGGCAGCGGGCCGGCAGGGCGCTATTTCCCTGCCGACTGATCCACGATCCGGGTTGATCCTCGCCTCGGAACGCTTCGGCCCTCCGCCGATCGGGCGGTTCAGCCCCGCCGGGTGCCGCCTGGCCAGTCCCCCGGGCGCACCGACGCGGCGGTGAAGGCAACATAGGCGGTGATGCCCAGCGCCACCGCGACGAACTGGCCCTGCAGCCCGAAACCCAGCA
>JAEWCI010000394.1 GCA_023390705.1 Pseudomonadota bacterium | reverse complement strand
ACCCGCGGCGGCGAGCCCGGGGCGCCGAGCGCCGGGCGCGGGAGCGGCGCCACGGCGGCCAGAGCGGTGCCACCGATGAGGCTGAGCGCGGATCGACGTTGCAGCATCATGCTTCCTCCTTCGCCGGCATGCGCTGCCGGTTGCCTGCGGGGGAAGCCTAGACCGCAACCTGGCCGGATGGAAACGCCAACGGCTGGCCCGGCTGTTCAGGAAACCTGCAGGAAGGCCAGTTGCTCGCCTTCCAGCACCAGGCAGGTCAGTTCCCGCCCGAACACCGCGCCGGTGTCGATGCCGATGCGGTTGCGCCGCACCGTCGGGCCGTCCTTGGTCGGCGTGTGGCCATGCACCACCACCACGCCATGGTCGGCCTCCGAATTCAGGAAGACATGCCGGATGCGCAGGAAGTCATCGGATTCCTGTTCCTCCATCGGCAGGCCGGGGCGGATGCCGGCATGGACGAAGAGATAGCCGCCCTCGCGGTGGTGCAGCGCCAGCCGGTGCAGGAAATCCTGGTGCTCCACGGGGATGGTGCGGCGCCAGGTCTCGGCCGGCGCTTCCGGGTCGGCGCCCCAGCTTGCCAGGGCCGGGCGGCCGCCGGTGAACAGCCAGTCCGTCCGCGCCGAGCGTTCGCCATTCAGCGCGTCCAGCATGGTGCGCTCATGGTTGCCCATCAGGTTCACCACCCGCAGGCCGGGCACCGGCGGGCCGGCGGCCAGCCGCGCCACCACCCCGGCGCTGTCAGGACCACGGTCCACATAGTCGCCGATATGCAGCAGCAGCGGCGCTTCCGTGGGCCGTGCCGCGAGATCCTCGGCGATCAGCGCATGCAGCGCCGCCAGGTGCTCGTCGCAGCCATGGATGTCGCCGATGGCATAGACCCGCTTCCCACGCGGCAGCCAGCCGGGCGCGGGGCGGAATTGCAGGCGCTGCTCAGGCATCGAGGGCCGGCCTCCGCTGCGCCCAGGGCTGTGCTTGCTCGAACAGCGCGGCGATGCGGAACAGCTTCGCATCCTCGCCCGGCCGGGCGATGAGCTGTAGGCCCACGGGCAGCCCGTCAGCGGCGAAGCCGCAGGGCAGGGAAACGGCGGGATTGCCGGTGAGGTTGAAGGGCATGGTGTAGGGATACCAGGCGGCGCGCAGATTGGGCACCGCCTCCCCGTCGATCTCGATCGGGCCGAAGAAGTCCTGGTCTATCGGCAGGGCGGTGCGGGAAAGGGTGGGCATGGCGATGATATCGGCCTCGTCGAACCAGGACTGCACCTGGCGGTACAGCGCCGTGCGCTGGAAGATGCCCGCGTAGAGTTCCTGCGCGCTCCAGTCGGCTACGCGGTCCATCTGCCGGACGAAGCTGGGGCACATGATCTCGCGGTGCTGGCGCAGGTGGTGGCCGTACTGCGCCATGCGGTAGCTGCCGTTCACCACGAACCACACCGCTTCAGGGTTCTCGAAGGGCGCGTCGTGCTCCGCCACCCTGGCGCCCAGCGCGCCGAGCACCGCCATGGCGGCGGTGCAGAGCCGCAGCACCTCCGCCGCGACCCTGCGGTTGCCGAGCAGCGGCCGCCAGAGGATGCGCCAGCCCTTGAGGTCGCCCTCCGCCCGTGCCGCTTCCGCGAAGCAGGGCTGCGGCCGGCCGGCGGTGAGCGGGTCCGCCGGGTGCGGCCCGGCCATGGCATCCAGCATCAGCGCGCTGTCCAGCACGTTGCGGGTCATCGGCGTGATGTAGGAGATGTTGCCGAAGCCGTCCTGCGCCCATTCCTGCGGCACCACGCCCAGCCCCTGCTTGAAGCCGACCAGCCCGTTGCAGGCCGCCGGGATGCGGGTGGAGCCGCCGCCATCGGTGGCTACCGCCAGGGGCCCGATGCCGCTGGCCACCGCCACCGCCGCCCCGCCGGAGGAGCCACCGGAGGTCCGCTCCGCGCTCCAGGCATTGCGGGTGCGGCCGAAGAGCGGCGCCTGGGTCAGGCATTGCTGGCCGAATTCCGGGGTGGTGGTCTTGCCGAACAGGATGGCCCCGGCCGCCTTCAGCCGCGCCACCACCGCCGCGTCACGTTCCGGCACATGGTCCTTGAAGATCAGGGAGCCCCAGGTGGTGCGCAGCCCCGCCGTCGGCACCAGGTCCTTCACCGAGAAGGGCAGGCCATGCAGCGGGCCCAGTGCATCCCCGCGCATCACCGCTGCCTCGGCCGCGCGGGCCGCCGCCATGGCGCCTTCGGTATCCAGGGTGATGAAGCAGTTCAGCACGGGCTGCAGCGCGGCGGCGCGGTCCAGCGTGGCCCGCCTCAGTTCCACCGGCGAAAGCCGCCGCGCGCAGATCAGCCCGGCCAGTTACGCGGCCCCCATCCAGGCCAGATCGCTCATCCCTGCCCTCCTGGCCCGCCTTCCCGGCCGGCTGCCCGGCCAGGATGGACGGAGCGCGGCAACTTTCCAAGCCGGCCCCGGCATGCGAGGCTTCGCCGGACGGAGAGGAACGCCATGCCGAGCATCGAACCCTTCCCGCTGATCGAACTCAGCGGCGGCCCGGAAGCCCGCGGCCGCCAGTACGGCGCCGCCGCCGCGGACCGGGTGCGCAAGTCCCTGGCGCATTACGATGCGCAACTGGCCGAAAGCGGCCAGGATGTGGCCGGCATCCGCGCCCTGGCCCGGGCCTTCGTTCCGCGCATCGAAGCCTTCGCCCCGGATTTCGTGCCGGAGATGCGCGGCATCGCCGAAGGCGCCAATGTCGCCTTCGAGGACATCCTGCTGGTCAATTGCCGCACCGAGATCCTGCAGCTTGCCAAGCGCCAGGAAGCCGCCGCCCTGGCCGCCGCCGAACGCCGCGCGCCGGATGGCTGCACCGGCGCCATCATCCTGCCCGAGGCCACCGCCGATGGCGCCCTGCTGCACGGCCAGAACTGGGACTGGAAGGCGGAATGCGCCGAAACCGGCGTGGTGCTGCGCATCCGGCGGGAGGACGGGCCGGACGTGCTCACCTTCGTCGAGGCCGGCGGGCTGGCGCGCTGCGGGCTGAACGCGGCGGGCATCGCCATCACCGCCAACTACCTCACCAGCGACCGCGACTACCTGCACGAAGGCGTGCCGCTTTCCCTGCTGCGGCGCAAGGCGCTGGAGCAGGAACAGGTGGCCCTGGCGCTGCACTGCCTCTACGCCACGCCGAAATCGGCCTCCAACAACCTGATGCTGAGCCATGCCAGCGGCTATGGGCTCGACATCGAATGCGCGCCAGACGAAAGCTTCCTGCTGCACCCGGAAGGCGGCATCCTGGTGCATTCGAATCACTGGCTGAGCCCGGTGGCGCTGGCCAAGCTGAAGGAGATGGGCATCCCCAGCACACCCTGCAGCGTCTATCGCGAACAGCGCGTGCGCCAGGCGCTGGCCGCGCAGCGCGGCCGCATCACGCTGGAGACGCTGCGCGAAGCCTTCTTCGATTCCTGGCAGAGCCCCTGGTCGGTCTGCCGCCCGCCGCGCAACAACCTGCAGGGCGTGTCCTCCGCCACCGTGGCGATGATCCTGATGGAACCGGCCATGGGCGCCATGGAGATCGCCCCGCTGCCGGCGCTGAACCGCCGCTTCACCCGCTACAGCCTGGCCGAAGGCGCCGCGCAGGCGCTGCCCCTGGCTGCCGAATGACCCCAGGACAGGAAAGGGAAGGAACCGCATGCTCGAAGTCGAGACCATCGAGGACCTGAAGGCCTATGTCGGCAAGAAGCTGGGCAGCAGCGAATGGTTCACGGTGACGCAGCAGATCATCGACCAGTTCGCCGAGGCGACCGGCGACCATCAATGGATCCACGTGGATGTGGAGCGGGCGAAGCGCGAGATGCCGGGCGGCAAGACCATCGCCCATGGCTATCTCACCCTCTCCCTGCTGCCGCGGCTGAACGCCAATATCATGCGGATCAAGAAGCGCTCGCGCGGGGTGAATTACGGCTCCAACAAGGTGCGCTTCACCGCCCCGGTGCCGGCCGGCTCCCGCATCCGCAGCCACCTGACGCTGAAGGCGGTGGACCCGATCGAGGGCGGCGCCCGCATGACCTATGAGGCGACCATCGAGGTGGAAGGCAACCCGCGCCCGGCGCTGGTGGCCGAAACCCTGGGCCTGGCCTTCGAGTGATCCCAACGGCGGTTGATCGCGCGTGATCAACCGCCCCCCCGATCGCCGGCTGGGCCGTCTCCGCGGCCTCGGCATCGGACAAGGACCGGTGCCGCCGGCATGAGGGCGGCCGATGATGGCGCATCCATCAACGGCCGCCACCGGGTGGCGGCTCAGGCCGCCGTCCATGCCGCGGGGTGGCTGCCCAGCGGCATGGAGGAGGTCGCCCAACAGGGCGGCGTGCCGCTCAACCGGCCGGAATGCCGCATGGCAAGCAGGCGGCCGAAACCGCTCTCGCTCTCCTCCAGCAGGTCCGGGACATCGTCTATCCCCGGCGTGGCGGCGCGGAAGCCATCGGGCAACCGGCCCAGGCCGCGCAGCCACATGCCGGTGCCGACCAGCGAGACCCGCACCAGCCAGCTTCCCCCTTCCTCCGCCCGCCGCAGCAGCGCCGCCATCGTCCCGAAGGCCAGCAGGAAGCCCGAGCCATGGTCCAGCGCCTGGCAGGGCAGCACCTTCGGCGCCGCATCCGCCGGGTCGGCCCCTGCCGCCACCGCCTCGGCGTGGTTGAAGCCGCTGGCGGTCTGCACCAGGCTGTCGAAGCCGCGCCGCGCGCCCCAGGGCCCGACCTCGCCATAGGCGGACAGCGAGGTGCAGACGATGCCCGGCCTGAGCGCCGCCAGCTCCGCCGGCGAGAAACCATGGCTGGCTACCGCGCCCGGCCGGTAGCCCTGGACGAAGACATCCGCCTGCGCCGCCAGTTCCCGCAGCTTCGCCTTCCCGGCGGCGTCGCGCAGGTCCACGAAGGCGGTGCGCTTGCCGCGGCCGGTATCCAGCACGAGGTTGTCGAAGGAAGGCAGGTGGGGGCCGCTGATGTGCAGCACCTCCGCCCCATGCGCCGCCAGGGTGCGTCCACAGACCGGCCCGGCGATCACCCGCGTCAGTTCCAGCACCCGCAGGCCGGAGAGCGGCCGGGGGCCGAGCGGCGGCAGCGGCGTCGGCGGCGCCTCGCCGATCTTCTCGATGCGCAGCACCGGCAGCGTCGCCACCGCCTGGCCCTGCGGATGGGCGTCCCATTCGGCGAAGCTCCGCATGGCGGAAACGCACAGCCCGGCATCGGCCGCGGCCTGCTCGAAGTCGAAGGCTTTCCAGCCCCGCAGCGCGGCGGCGACGGCGGCGCGTTCCTCCGGCACTTGCAGCAGCTTCAGCACGCCGGCCCGATGATGCGGGAAATTGGCGTGGATACGGACATACCGGCCATCGCCGCAGCGATAGACCCCGGCGACGGCATGCCAGGAATCCGGCATGTCC
>JAEWCI010000312.1 GCA_023390705.1 Pseudomonadota bacterium | reverse complement strand
AGCGCGAGGCGCGGCGCCGCCAGCCGCAGCGCGCGCATTTCCTCCAGCGTCCAGTCGCGGGTCAGCGCCGCCGCCGCCTTCTGCGCCGCATCGTCGTAGAGCAGCCCGACCCACAGCGCCGGCTTGGCCACGATCATCGCCGGGCTGCCCGCATCGGCGCCGCGCATCTCCAGGAAGCGCTTCAGCCGCACATCGGTGAAGGCGGTGGTCGCATGGTCGGCGAAATCGCCCATGGTGGCGCGCTCACCCGGCAGTACGGGCAGTCTTCCGGCCATGAAGTCGCGGAAGCTGGCGCCGGCGGCGTCCAGCCATTTGCCTTCCCGCATCACGAAATACATCGGCACGTCGAGCAGCCATTCGCAGAACCGCTCGAAGCCGAAGCCCTGCTCGAAGACCACCGCGGGGATGCCGGTGCGCGCCGGGTCGGTATCGGTCCAGACCTGGCCGCGCATGGAAAGGAAGCCGTTGGGCCTGCCCTCGGTGAAGGGCGAATTGGCGAAGAGCGCGGTGGCCAGCGGCTGCAGCGCCAGCGAGACGCGCAGCTTCTCCACCATGTCCGCCTCGGTGCCGTAGTCCAGATTGGCCTGCACCGTGCAGGTGCGCAGCATCATGTCGAGCCCGAGCCGCCCCACCGTGGGCATGTAGCGCCGCATGATGGCGTAGCGCCCCTTGGGCATCCACGGCATCTCCTCCCGCCTCGCCAACGGGTGGAAGCCGAGCGGCGCGAAGCCCAGGCCGAGCGGCCCTGCCACCTGGTGCACCTGGCGGAAATGCTCCGCCAGCTCCTGCTGGGTGGCGTGCAGATCGGCCACCGGCGCGCCGGAAAGCTCCAACTGGCCGCCAGGCTCCAGGCTGACGGAGGCGCCGCCCAGGCCCTTCAGCCCGATCGGGTTGCCGTTGTCGGGAATCGCTTCCCAGCCGAATTGCAGCATGCCTTCCAGCAGCGCGCGGATGCCCTGGTGCTCGTAGTCGGGCGGCAAGAGGTCGCCGCGCCGGAAGCCGAATTTCTCGTGCTCCGTGCCGACCCGCCATGTCCCGCGCGGCTTGCTGCCGGCCGCGAACCATTCGGCAAGCTGGCGCATGGAGGTGATCGGCGTGGGATCGGCCTCGCCGGGGTTGGACATGAAGCCCTCGCGTTTCGCCCCGGCGCGGGGGGCAGGCCGCCGCCCCGGCACGAGTTCAGGAAGTGATCCAATCGCCCGCCACCGCCTGCAACACGACGAGGCCGGCAAGGGCCGCCGTCTCGGCCCGCAGGATGCGGGGCCCGAGGGCAACTGGCGAAACAAAGGGTCGCCGGCCCAGATCGTCAAGCTCCGCCCTCTCGAAGCCGCCTTCCGGCCCGACCAGCCAGGCGCAGGGCAGGCGCAACCGTTTCGCTGCCCCGGCAATGGGCGGCGCGGCCGCCCGCTCGGCCCCGACCAGCAGGGGGGTGCCGTCCCAGGCGTCCAGCACGGCATGCAGCGGCCGGGCTTCGGCTACCAGCGGGACCGCCAGCCTTTCGCACTGTTCGGCGGCTTCCTGGGCAATGGCGGCAAGCCGGGCGGTGTTGACCCGGTCCACGACGCTGCGGCGGGTGAAGACCGGCTGGATCAGGGTGGCGCCGAGTTCGGTCGCCTTTTCGGCGATCCAGTCCATGGCGTCGCGCTTCAGGGCGGCAACCAGCAGGCGCAGCTCGGGTTCCGGCGCCGGCGGGCGGCTCTGCGACTCGACCAGGAAATGGCCGCGGTCCTTGCGCAGGGCGGCGATGCGGGCGCGCCATTCGCCGTCCCGGCCGTTGAACAGCAGCACCGCGTCGCCCGCGCCGCGGCGCAGCACGCTGCCGAGGTAATGCGCCTGGCCCGGTGTCGCGGGCGGCTCCGCCCCGGCGGCAAGGGGCTGGTCCAGGTAGAGGCGTGGGACGGACATCGGGCCTCCGGCGCGTGGGGTGGATATCGCGCCTCCGGCGCGTGGGATGGCCAACAGGCTCTCCGGGCGGAGTATAGGGCGCGTGCAAGGCTTCACCGATATCCGCGCCACTGGCTGGGTCGCCCGGCTGCCCGCCTCCTGGCGCCCCTATGTGCTGCTGCTGCGGCTGGCCCGGCCGATCGGCGCCTGGCTGCTCTTCCTGCCCGGGCTCTGGGCCATCGCCCTGGCGGCGCCGGGCTGGCAGGAAGGGGTGCGGCTGACCCTGCTCTTCGGCCTGGGCGCCGTGGTGATGCGCGGCGCCGGCTGTGTGGTGAACGACCTGTGGGACCGCGACCTGGACCGCCAGGTGGAGCGCACCCGCGGCCGGCCGCTGGCCGCCGGGCTGGTTTCCCCCCGCCAGGCGCTGGCGTTCCTGGCGGGGCTGCTGCTGGTCGGGCTGGCCATCCTGCTGCAGCTCAACCTGGTGGCGATAGGGCTCGGCGTGCTCTCCCTGTTGCCGGTGGCGCTCTATCCGCTGGCCAAGCGGGTGACGGACTGGCCGCAACTGGTGCTGGGCTTCACCTTCGGCTGGGGCGCGCTGCTGGGCCACGCCGCCTGCACCGGAGAGGTCACGCTGGTGACGCTGGTGCTCTACGCCGCCGCCATTGCCTGGATCCTGGGCTACGACACCATCTATGCCCATCAGGACCGGGAGGACGACGCGCTGGTCGGCATCCGTTCCACCGCGCTGCGGCTGGGGGAGGCGACGCGGCCCTTCCTGGCCGCCTGCTATGCCGCGACGGTGCTGCTGCTGGCCCTGGCGGGGTGGATGAGCGGGCTGCGCCCTTCCTTCTACATGGCGCTGGGCCTGCCGGCGCTGCTGCTGGCGCATCAGGTGGCGACCATAGACATCCGCGACCCCGCCGGCTGCCTGCGGCTGTTCCAGGCGAACCGGGAGGTCGGGCTGGCCGTGGCGCTGGCCTTCGCCCTGGGGCACCGGTGGTAGCGCGGATGGTGGAGGACGCCGAAGCCTTCATCCGCACCCATACCACCGTGGCACGGGCGGCGCTGGTGCCGGAGATCGCCCTGCACCTGGCGACCGAGATCACCCCGATCTGGCAGGCGACCGAAGCCTGGCTGGCGCAGCAGGGCGTGGAGCCGCCCTTCTGGGCCTTCGCCTGGCCCGGCAGCCAGGCCATGGCGCGGCTGATCCTGGACCAGCCGGCGCGGGTGGCCGGCAGGCGGGTGCTGGATTTCGCCGCCGGCTGCGGCCTGGCCGCCATCGCCGCCGCCAGGGCCGGCGCGGCGCAGGTGGAGGCAGCGGAGATAGACCCCCTGGCGCTGGCTGCCTGCCGCCTGAACGCGGCGCTGAACGGGGTGGCGCTGGGCCTGCCGGAAGGCGATGTGGTCGGCCAGCCCTGCCGCTGGGACACGGTGCTGGCCGGCGATGTCTGCTACGAGGCGCCG
>JAEWCI010000278.1 GCA_023390705.1 Pseudomonadota bacterium | reverse complement strand
CGCATGGGCTACGAGGGTGCCACCGGGGCCTTCGTCGCGGCGGACGGGCGGATGCTCGGCGCCATCCTGCTCGCCGACGAGATCCGCCCGGACTCGCCGCGGGCCCTGCGCCTGCTGCGCCAGGCCGGGATCGCGCGCGTGGTCATGCTTACCGGCGATAGGCGCGACGTGGCCGAGACGATCGGCGCGGCGCTCGGCGTGGACGAGGTGCGGGCGGAGCAGCAGCCCCAGGACAAGCTCGCCGCCATCGCCGGGGCCCGCCGGGCGGGCGAGACCTGCGCCATGGTGGGCGACGGAGTGAACGATGCCCCGGCGCTGGCCGCGGCGGATGTCGGCGTGGCGATGGGCGCCCGCGGCTCGGGTGCCTCTTCCGAGGCGGGGGACGTCGTACTCCTGGTGGACCGGCTGGATCGTCTGGCCGAGGCACTGGCGATCGCGCACGGGACGCGGCGCATTGCCGCCGAAACCGTCGCGGTCGGGATGGGACTGTCGGCGCTTGCCATGATTGCGGCGGCGCTGGGCTTCCTGCCGCCGGTGGCTGGGGCGCTGCTGCAGGAGATGATCGACGTGGCCGCCATCCTGAACGCGCTGCGGGTTCTGCGCGTACGCATCCCGGGGCGTCCCCGGGCGACGCTCCCGGTGGCCGAGGTGGCGCGGCTGCAGGCCGAGCACGAGCTGCTCGCGGCGCCGCTGTCCCGGCTGCGCGCCGTCGCGGACCAGCTCGCCACCCTGCCGCCCCAGGAGGCAGCGGCAGCCCTGGCCGAGGTAGAGGACCTCGTGCGGGAACGCCTGCTGCGCCACGAGCGGCAGGACGATGCGCAACTGTATCCCGCAATCGAACGGGCCTTGGGCGGCGACGACCCGATCGCGGCGATGCACCGCACCCACCGAGAGGTGCAGCAGCTCGGCGGCCTGCTTGCCCGCATGACCGCCGAGCTGCCGCTGGAAGGCCCCGGCCCGGCCGAGACGAACGACTTCCGCCGGGTGCTCTATGGCCTCGACGCCATCCTCCGACTGCACTTCGCCCAGGAGAACGAGCTGTACCACAGCTTGGCCGGAAGCGAGCGCGAGCGGGGACACCAGGCCGCGCCAAAGGCGGCAGGGCACGAGTGATCACGTCTCAAGGCAAATAAGGGGCCCGGAGACTCAGCCAACCGGTCAGGGTCGTTTCCTTAATGGAGGCAACGGCGAGGCGGCGGTGCATGCCTTGCGTGACCTCGACCTCGATATCCTCCAAGGGGAGTTCGTCGTCCTGCTCGGCCCCTCGGGCTCAGGAAAAGCGACCCTGCTCGGCACCGCCGCGAGTCTCGCGGCCGCCCTGCCCGGCGTGCTGGCGGCGCTGCGGCGGAGGCTGCGGCTGCCCCGCGCTGCCGGCGCAAACTCTGGCCGCCGCCCGACTTCGGCAGGCACGCCTCAGCACAGCTCGGCAGGCCGGATTCCCGTTGCCTGCCATCTGTCGGAAGTATTAACGTTGCGCCACCTTTCCGTGCCACCAATGGATACGGGAGCGATACCCGGCAGCAAGCCGGGACAAGGTATGGGAGAGAAGACGTGGCAACGCAGGACAACATCTTCATCCAGCAGACCTGGCCGATCGTTGCGGCTTGCGCCGTCCTCGGCGCCCTCCTTCTGGCGCTGGGCGCCGGGCACTTCACCGAGGAGCGGGTGCCCTATGTCGCCACCATCGGGGCCTTCGCCGTGGCATTCGCCGGCATAGTCATCATGTGGAAGTCGGAGCACCTTTCCCCCCGCTGAACTCCGGGCCCGGGCGGCACCGGCCTGGACGCGGTGCCGCCCTTCATGCTGCAAGCGGGCGAATCCCGGAGGAGGCCCGCATGACCACCCGCCGCCATCTGCTCGCCGGCCTCGCGCCGCTCACCGCCCTGGCCGCGCTGCCCGCACGGGCGCAGCCGGCGTCATCACCTGCCTGGCCGGAGCGGCCGGTGCGGGTAATGGTGCCCTTCCCGCCCGGCTCGACGCCCGATATCGCGGCGCGGGCGGTGGCGACGCATTTCACCCAGGTCTTCGGCCAGCCTTTCGTGGCGGAGAACCGCTCCGGCGCCGGCGGCACCATCGGCACCGAGGCGGTGGCCAAGGCGACGGACGGCCACACCATCGGCGTCACCATCAACGCGCCGCTGACCACCGCCCCGGTGCTCTACCCGAATCTGGGCTACGACCCGCGGCGGGACCTGGCGCCGGTTTCGCTGCTGCTGCGCATGGCGCAGGTGCTGGTGGTCCACCCCTCCGTGCCGGCGCAGGAGCTGGCGGGCTTCCTGGCGCATGTCCGGGCGAATCCGGAGCAGCTCTCCTACGGCACGGTCGGGTCTGGCTCCGCCGGACATCTGGCGGTGGAGGACCTCTCGGCCCGGGCCGGCGGGCTGAGGATGCTGCATGTCCCCTACCGCGGCTTCCCGCCGGCGGTGCTGGACCTGGTAGCCGGGCGGCTGCAGGCGATGATCCTCACGGTGGCCGCGGTGCTGCCGCAGATCCGCGCCGGCCAGCTCCGCGCCCTGGGGGTGAGCGCCGGCGCCCGCATCCCGCAACTGCCGGACATCCCGACCTTCGCCGAGGCCGGCATGCCGGACAGCGAATCCTATGCCTGGATCGGGCTGATCGCCCCGGCCACGACCCCGGTCGAGCGGGTGGCGCGGCTGGCGGCCGAGGCGAAGCGCGGCCTGGACGAGCCGCAGGCCCGCGCCGCGCTGGAGAATGCCGGCTTCGAGGTGGTGGCCAGCAGCCCGGCGGAATTCGCCGGCTTCGTCGCCGCCGAGACGGCCCGCTGGGGCGGGCTGGTGACCAGGCTGGGGATCAGGCTGGAGGGGTAGGGGCAGCAGCCGTGGCCGCCGCCCCCCTTGCCATCAGCCCTGCGGTGCCCCCGTGGGCTCGGCCGCGCCACGGGTCTTCCACAGGCTGAGCGCGATCGAGCCGCCGATGATGCAGGCGGTCAGCACCAGGGCGTATTCCACCGGCACCGCCTTCCCGCCGGCCCACCAGTTGGCCAGCATCTTGGTGCCGACGACCATCAGCACCGCCGCAAGCCCGTGCTTCAGGTATTTGAAGCGGTGGACGACGCCCGCCAGGGCGAAATACATCGCCCGCAGGCCGAGTATGGCGAAGACGTTGGCGGTGTAGACCACGAAGGGGTCGGTGCTGACGGCGAAGATCGCCGGGATGCTGTCCAGCGCGAAGACCAGGTCGGTCACCTCCACCAGCACCAGCACCAGGGCCAGCGGCGTCAGCATCCATCTGCCGGCCTCCCGCACGGTGAAGGCCGGGCCGCGATAGCCTTCCGTCACCGGCAGCCGGGCGGACAGGAAGCGCAGGATGAGGTTGTCGCGCGGGTCGCCCTCCGGCTCTCCCAGGCTGCGCAGCATCTTCCAGCCGCTCCAGATGAGGAACAGGCCGAAGATCACCATGATCCAGTCGAATTCCCGCATCAGCGCGGTGCCGACCAGGATCATCACCGCCCGCATCGTCAGCGCGCCGAGGATGCCCCAGAACAGCACCCGGTGCTGGTAGGCCGCCGGCACGCCGAAGCGGGCGAAGATCAGGACGAAGACGAAGATGTTGTCTACCGAGAGCGACCATTCGATGAGGTAGCCGGTCAGGAATTCCAGGCTCTTCGCATGCCGTTCCTCGGGCGTGGCGCCGTAGGAAAGCCGCATCCAGGCGAAGAAGGCCATGGCCAGGCCGAAATAGGCGGCGGATTTGAGCAGCGCGGTCCGCACCGGCACCGGCGCGGGTTCGGAACTTCCGTCCGCCTGCCGTTTTCGGCGCGAAAAGATGCCGAGGTCGAACAGCAGGATCAACAGGATGCCGGCATTGAAAGCCAGCCAGAACCAAGGCGATACGGACGTCATCATCACCCTCCCTCTCAGCGCGCGGCAGGGTGATGGCAAGGGACCCCGGGCCGCGTGCTGGTTGCACGCGGTCCGACATCATTGCCCGGCTCCTGCGAGGGAGGCCGGCCAACCAGAGGGGCCCGGACCGGCAACGGATATGGCCGCAGCATTTTCCGCTTCAAGCCCCGTTGTGCCGGGCGGTGGGACGGGCCATCTGCCAGTTTGCGCCGCCGGGGGCGGGGCACTACTGTCGGATCATCGGCAAGGTGACCTGGCATAGCGCCCGCAAGGGGCGCCAGGCACAAGTCACAAGGGTTATCGGGGCGTCACCATGGGTTCCTTCAGCATTTGGCATTGGCTCGTCGTTCTGCTGGTGGTGCTGTTGCTGTTCGGCAGCGGCAAGATCAGCGGGCTGATGGGCGACCT
>JAEWCI010000273.1 GCA_023390705.1 Pseudomonadota bacterium | reverse complement strand
CATCTCCCCCCCGCCGCCAGGGTGGGGAGCGCCTGCGGCCGAGGCCCTGCCGTCCCTGCCGCCCACCCGCTCCGCCGCGCAGGAGGCGGCGATGCTGGCGCGTTGCCGGCAGGTCTTTTCCCGGCTCCGCTACGGTGCGCCGGTGAACGACCAGGATCTCGGCTTCTTCGACCGCTGGTGCCAGGTGAACTGACCGGCCCGGCGATGCCCTGACCAAAGCAGGGTCGGGGCACTCCGGGCGGCCTCCGGTCAACCGGGCGGGGGCAGGAACTCCACCTCGTGCTCGGCGGCGATGCGGATCACCTCGTTGGGGTCCGCCACGTTGTGGATGCGGGTGAACAACTCGTAGAGCCCGCGCGCCGGCGCCACCCAGAACAGCGCCCGCACCGGCGCCCCGGACTTGTTGAAGATGCCGTGCGGGATGCCCATCGGCATGCGGATCAGGTCCCCGGTGCTGGCGAAGCGGGTCTGGCCGTCCAGGAACAGCTCGAATTTGCCGTCGAGCATGTAGATGAACTCGTCCTGGGCCGGGTGGATGTGCGGCGGCACGAAGGTGCCGTCCGGGAAGAGGGTGTGGAAGGCGAAGGACGCCTCCGAGCGCTGCAATGGCTTGTAGGTCTGGCCGAGGATGTTCCAGACGACGCCGTTCTCGCCTTCGCCGGCCGGGGTGATGCCGGCGGTCATCGCGGGGTGGACCATGAGGTGTGCTCCCTCTTTCCCTCAAAGATGCAGGTAGTTGTCGCGCACCTCCGGCGCGGCGGCCAGGGCTTCGCTGCTGCCGGTCCAGACGGTGCGGCCCTTCTCCACCACCACATGGCGGTCGGCCAGGCGCATGACGGCGGCGAGGTTCTTGTCGATCAGCAGGATCGCCTGGCCCTCGGCCTTCAGCCCGGCCAGCACCGCCCAGATCTCGGCGCGGATCAACGGCGCCAGCCCCTCTGTCGCCTCGTCCAGGATCAGCAGGCGGGGGTTGGTCATCAGGGCGCGGCCGATCGCGAGCATCTGCTGCTCGCCACCCGAAAGCCTCGCCCCCGGGTTCCGGCGGCGCTCCCGCAGCCGGGGGAACAGGGCATAGACCGCCGCCAGATCCCAGCGCGGGGCGCCGCCCCGGCGGTTGGCGGCGGTGGCGGTCAGGTTCTCCTCCACCGTCAGGGTCGGGAAGACCTGCCGCCCTTCCGGCACCAGCCCCAGGCCGAGCTGGGCGATGCGGTGCGCCGGCAGCCCTGTCAGCGGCACGCCGTCGAACACCGCCCGCCCGGCCAGCAATTGCCCGCCATGGGAGGGCAGCAGCCCCATCAGGGCGCGCACCGTGCTGGTCTTGCCCATGCCGTTGCGGCCGAGCAGGGTCACCACCTCGCCACCTGCGACATGGAAGCCGATATCGAACAGCACCTGGCTGGCGCCATAGCCGGCGGCGATGCCCTCCACGAACAGCATCAGGCCGCATCCTCGCCGAGATAGGCGGCGCGGACCTCGGGGTTGGCACGGATTGCCCCCGGCGTGCCGGTGGCGATGAGGCGGCCATAGACCAGCACGGAAATCCGGTCGGCCAGCGCGAAGACCGCCTGCATGTCGTGCTCCACCAGCAGGATGGTGTAGCCGCCCTTCAGGTTGCGCAGGATATGGACCAGCCGCTCCGTCTCCTCCGGCCCGGCGCCGGCCAGGGGTTCGTCCAGCAGCAGCAGCCGGGGGCGCATGGCGAGCGCGATGGCGAGTTCGAGCTGACGCTTCTCGCCATGGCTCAGCAGCCCGGCCGGCACCGCGGCGCGATGGCCCAGCCCCACCTGTTCCAGCGCCGAGAGTGCCGGGCCGTTCAGCGCCGCCTCGGCGGCTGCCGGGCGGAAGAAGCGGAAGGAGGTGCCGGCCCCCGCCTGCACCGCCAGCGCCGTGTTCTCCAGGGCAGTGAAGCCCGGCACCACGGCGGTGATCTGGAAGCTGCGCGCCAGCCCGCGCCGGGCGCGGCGCGGCAGGGAAAGCCGGGTGATGTCCCGCCCGGCGAAGATCACCTGCCCGGCATCCGGCCGCAGCGTGCCGCTGATGAGGTTGATCAGCGTGGTCTTGCCGGCGCCGTTGGGACCGATGACGGCGTGGATCTCGCCCGCCGTCACCGCCAGGGAGACATCCTCCGTCACCGTCAGCCCGCCGAAATGCCTGTGCAGGCCGCGCAGTTCGAGCAGGGGCTCAGCCGCCACGGCGCGCCCCCAGCATCTGCTCGGCCAGGCCGAGAAGGCCGCCGCGCAGGAACAGCACGGCGACGATCAGCAGCGGGCCGAAGATGAGCCGCCAATGCTCGGTCCAATGGGCCAGCCACTCCTCCAGCAGGACGAAGGCCAGGGCACCCAGGATGGCGCCATGCAGGGAACCGAGGCCGCCGAGGATGACCATGAACAGCAGGTCGCCGCTGCGCTGCCAGGCAATGTAGGATGGCGCCACGAATTCGGTGGCATTGGCCAGCAGCGCCCCGGCCAGCCCGGCGATCGCCCCGGCCAGGCCATAGGCGACGAGGCGGTAGGGATAGGGCGCGAAGCCCAGGGCCTGCACCCGCAGCGGATTCTCCCGCGCCGCCCGCAGCACCCGGCCGAAGCGGGAAGCCAGCACCGCACGGCACAGCAGCAGGCTTCCCGCCAGCAGGCCGAGGCAGAGATAGTGGAAGGCGAGCCGCCCCTCCAGCAGCCGGCTGCCTAGGATCTCCGTGCGGCCGTAGAGGGTGTAGCCGTCATCCCCGCCATAGACCGCCAGAGAGGAGGCGGTGAAGAAGGCCATCTGGCCGAAGGCCAGAGTGATCATGATGAAATTCACCCCGCTGGTGCGGATGGCCACCGCCCCGGTCAGCAAGGCGAAAGCGGCGCCGCCGAGGATCGCCACCGGCGCGACCACCGCGCCTTCGGTGATGCCGGCATGGTCCAGCGCCACGACCGCATAGGCGCCGATGCCGAGCATGGCGGCGTGGCCCAGGCTCACCAGCCCCGCCCCGCCCACCAGCAGGGCCAGGCTGACCGCCGCCATGGCCAGGATCATCGCCCGCGCCAGCAGCGTCATCACATAGCCCTGGCCGAAGCCCAGCCAGGGCAGCGCCGCCAGCACGCCCAGCAGCAGGGCGAACAGCAGCCATTCACGCAGGCGCTCTTTCATCTCCGGCGCGTCACCCGGCCCGCACGGGGAAGAGCCCGCGCGGACGCACCGCCAGGATCGCCGCCATGGCGATGTAGACCAGCATGGAGGCCACCGCCGCCCCGGCCTGGCGGGCGGGGGAGGGGGCCATGAACAGCCGCATCAGGTCGGGCATCATCGCCCGCCCCAGCGTCTCGATCAGCCCGACCAGCAGGGCGGCCAGGAAGGCGCCGCGGATGCTGCCGATGCCACCGATGACGATGACCACGAAGGCCAGGATCAGCACCGTGTCGCCCATCCCGGGCTCGACCGAGAGGATGGGTGCCGCCATCACCCCGGCGAAGCCCGCCAGCATGGCGCCGCAGCCGAAGACCAGCATGAACAGCCGGTGGATATCCACGCCCAGCGCCGCCACCATCGGCGCATTGCTGGCCCCGGCGCGGATCAGCGCCCCGGCACGGCTGCGCTCCACCACCAGCCAGAGCAGCCCGGCGGTGGCCAGCCCGGCGGCCAGGATGGCCAGGCGGTAGAGCGGGTATTGCAGCCCCGGCATCAGCGCGATGCCGCCCTGCAGCAGTTCCGGCGTCGGCATCTGCAAAGGCGCGCTGCCCCAGATGAGGCGCACGCCCTGGTTCAGCACCAGGATCACCCCGAAGGTGGCCAGCACCTGGGAGAGGTGGTCGCGATCATAGAGATGCCGGAAGACGAGGAATTCCAGCACCAGCCCGAAACCGAGCGTGGCCGGCAGGGCGAGCAGCAGCGCCCACCAGAAGCTGCCGGTGAGCGCGGCGAAGCTGGCGCCGAGATAGGCGCCCAGCATGTACTGCACGCCATGCGCCAGGTTGATGAAGTCCATCACCCCGAAGACCAGCGTCAGCCCTGCCGCGACCAGGAACAGCAGCACTCCGAATTGCAGGCCGTTCAGCGCCTGCACCAGCAGCAATTGGGTGGACATCAGCCTTGTGCGTCAGCGCATGCGGCACTCGCCGGCCCAAGGGTCCACGCTGGCTTCCAGCACCTTGCGCACCGTCTCGGTCTGGAATTTGCCGTCCGGGCGCTTGGCCACCTGGCACAGCCAGAAATCCTGCACCGGGTAGTGGTTGGCGCCGAATTTGAAGTTGCCGCGCACCGAGCGGAAATCCGCCGCGCGCAGGGCGGCGCGCAGCGCGTCCTTGTCCGCCAGGTTGCCGCCCACCTTGCGGATCGCGCTGTCCAGCAGCATCGCGCCGTCATAGGCCTGGGCGGCGTAGCTGCCGGGGACGTAATTGGTCGCGGCCTCGAAGTCGCGGACGAAGCGGCGATTCTGCTCGTTATCCATGTTCGGTGCCCAGGAAGCGGCGGAGAAGAAGCCAACCGCGGCATCCTGCTGCGCCGGCAGCGTCGCCTCGTCCACCGTGAAGGTGGAGAGGAAGGGGATGCCGGCCAGCCCCGCCTGGCGGTACTGCCGCACCAGGTTCACCCCCAGCCCGCCGGGCATGAAGGTGAAGATGGCATCCGGCCGCGCCGCGGCGATCTTCGCCAGCTCGGCCGAGAAGTCGAGCTGGTTGAGCGGCACATAGACCTCGTCCACCACCTCGCCCTTGAAGCGGGACTTGAAGCCGGCGACGGCGTCCTTGCCGGCCTGGTAGTTGGGCACCAGCACGAAGACGCGGCGGTAGCCGGCATCCTGCGCCGCCTGGCCCATCACGCTGTGGACCTGGTCGTTGTTGTAGCTGGTGGTGAAGAAGAAGGGGTTGCAGCCGCGGCCGGCCAGGGTGGAAGGCCCGGCATTGGTGGAGATCAGGAAGGTGTTGCTCTCCGTCACCGGCCGCACGATGGCGCCGAGGATGTTGGAGAAGACGACGCCGACGACGAAATCCACCTTGTCGCGCTCGATCGCGGCGCGGACCTTGGTGACGGCGACCTCCGGCCGCAGCTCGTCATCGATGTCCACCACCTGGGCGGTAAGGCCGCCGAGCTTGCCGTCCAGATGCCTCAGCCCCTGGAGGAAGCCGTCCCGCAATTGGGTGCCGAGTGCCGCCTGCGGCCCGGTCTGCACCGCCACCAGGCCGATCTTCACCCCCGCCGCCTGCGCCCCGGCGGGACGGATGGCCGGCATGGCCAGCGCCCCCGCCGCGACACTGGCCAGCAACCCGCGCCTGCCGATTCCCCTCATGCCCCTGCTTCCCCTGTCATGCCCGCGTCCGGTCCGGACGCCTGTTCCCTCG
>JAEWCI010000425.1 GCA_023390705.1 Pseudomonadota bacterium | reverse complement strand
GCTCTGGTTGTTCAGGTTGAGCAGCATGGCGGGGCTGGTGGCCATGGTTTCCAGCAGGGCCCGGAAATTGCCCAGCGCGTGTTCCCGGATGCGGCGGTCATGCTCCGGCAGGGAAACCGAAACGCCCGCCCCGGCCTGCAGGGCAACGTTGAAATGGTCGTGCCAGAACTCGACCATGCGCTCGCGCAACTGCGCCTCGGCCGCCACCTTCCGCAGCAGGGTGACGAGCAGCAGCTCCAGCCTTGGGCGGCCGCGCTCCGCCGGTGGCAGAGCGAGGCCCGGCCTGCCCTCGGCCAATGGCCAGCGCTCCGCCTGCGTCATCGCAAGGGTGCGTGGCGGGCGCCGCTCATCGGTAATCTGCTCGCCAGGGCCGGCGGCATACTGGATCGGTATCTCGAAACCGGCGATCCGCGCCGTCAGGGCGGGCTCTTCCGAAGGCAAGGCCAATTGCCTGTCGAGCCAGGCCGGGAGGCCCTGCCGGGCCAGCGCCGCCGCCTCGCCGGGCCGGGCCCCATAGGCGGCCCGCGCGAGGAAACGATGCGCAACCAGCAGGCTGGTCATGACGGGGCACCCTTCAACCTGAACCGGGCGGGCGAGATTAGGAATGGCATTCCCGGCTGTCGAGCGAATAGGCCGGCCTCGTCCCGCCCTGCATGCCACACTGCTTGCCATGCTGCTTGCCACTGGGCCGTGCATGGCCTATCCGCCCAGCCATGCGTGCCGACGCCGAAACCCTGAATGAGCAGATCACCGCTTCGGTGGCCCTGCTGAGGAGGCATCTTTGACTGGGATGCCGCAACCCGCCGCCTCGACGAGCTGAACGCCCGGGCCGAGGACCCCGACCTTTGGAACAAGGCCGAGGAGGCGCAGCGCGTGATGCGCGAGCGCACCCGGCTGGCAGACCAGGTCGAGGGTGTCCTTCGGCTGGAGCAGGAGGTGCGCGACGCCCTGGAGCTGATCGAGCTGGCCGAGGCCGAGGGCGATGCCGCCACCGCCGATGCCGCCGTGGCCGACCTGCATCGCCTGGCGGCCGAGGCCAAGCGCCGCGAGATCGAGAGCCTGCTCTCCGGCGAGGCGGACAGCAATGACTGCTATGTCGAGGTCAATGCCGGCGCCGGCGGCACCGAGGCCCAGGACTGGGCCGAGATGCTGCTGCGCATGTACAGCCGCTGGGCCGAGGCGCATGGCTACAAGGTGACGCTGACCGAGGAGAGCGCAGGCGAGCAGGCCGGAGTGAAGTCCGCCACTATCCAGGTCAGCGGCCCCAATGCCTATGGCTGGCTGAAGACCGAGAGCGGCGTGCACCGGCTGGTGCGCATCAGCCCCTTCGACGCCGCGGCCCGCCGGCAGACCAGCTTCGCCAGCGTCTATGTCTATCCGGTGGTGGACGACCGGATCGAGATCGAGATCAACCCGGCCGACCTGCGGACCGATACCTTCCGTGCGTCCGGCGCCGGCGGCCAGCACGTCAACAAGACCGAATCCGGCGTGCGCTTCACCCATATCCCGACCGGGATCGTGGTCGCCTCCACCCAGGACCGCAGCCAGCACCGCAACCGCGACATTGCCATGAACATGCTGAAGGCCCGGCTCTATGAGCTGGAGCTGCAGAAGCGGGAAGCGGTGGTGGCGGCGACCGAGGCCGGCAAGACCGATATCGGCTGGGGCCACCAGATCCGCAGCTATGTCCTGCAGCCCTACCAGATGGTTAAGGACCTGCGGACCGGGGTGGAGAAGGGCAACCCCGCGGCCGTGCTCGACGGCGACCTGGACGAGTTCATGGCCGCGGCACTGGCGCTGCGGGTCGGCGCGACCCGTTCCGAGGCATCCGCCGCCGCGCGCTGAACCTGTGGTTGCAATCGGCCCGCGCATCGTGCCATGAGGCGCTGCGGCGGTTCGCGCATCATCCTGAACGCGCGAACCGTCGTGGGCCACTGTCTTTCGGGCAGATCGGCGCGCCTGGCGTTCACGCCCGTCCGCGATCTGCCCTGGCCTTTGTTTTTGGCGCATTTTCCACGCCGAACCGCGTATCGGCTGAAAATGCGCCAGGCCGATCCCGTGGCAGCTTGCCGCGGGGAGGAGGTCATAACCGGCGGGATTGCAGCGCGTGCGGGTTCTGTTCGTCCACCAGAATTTCCCTGGCCAGTATCGCCATGTCGCCCCGGCGCTGGCCGCCCGGCCCGGCTATGAGGTGATCGGCCTGGGCGAGAACCCTGGCGATGCGCTGCCGAGGGTGCAGCATCTGCGCTACAAGCCGCCGCAGGGCGCCGGCAAGGAAACCCACCGCTACATCCGCCGCTTCGAAGCCGCGGTGCGGCGCGGCCAGCAGACGGCCAATGCGGCGCTCGCCCTGCAGAAGCGCGGCTTCGTGCCGGATCTGATCTGCTGCCATCCGGGCTGGGGGGAAGGGCTGTATCTGCGCGATGTCTTCCCGAATGCGCGGACCCTCTACTATTTCGAATTCTACTACCAGTCCCAGGGTGCCGATGTCGGCTTCGACCCGCCCGGCCCGGTCTCGATCGACGATGCCTGCCGGGTCCGTACCCTGAACGTCAATCATCTGCTTGCCCTGCAGGTGGCGGACTGGGGGCAGACGCCCACCCGGTGGCAGCGCAGCCGTTTCCCCGACTGGGCCCAGCAGCGCCTTTCCGTCATTCACGAAGGGGTGGACACCCAGCTCATCCGCCACGATCCGGAAGCCAGCTTCACCCTGCCGGGTGGCAGGGTCCTGCGCCTGGGCGACGAGGTGATCACCTTCGTCGCCCGCGGGCTGGAGCCTTACCGGGGTATCCACACTTTCATGCGCAGCCTGCCGGAAATCCTGCGGCACCGGCCGAAGGCCCAGGTCGTGCTGGTGGGCGGGGACGAGCCGCATTACGGCGCGAAGCCTGCCAAGGGCGGCACCTGGAAGGAATTGTTGCTGGCGGAGCTTGGCGACCGGCTCGACCTTTCCCGGGTGCATTTCCCGGGCAAGATCCCGCATCCCCAATTGCTGGCGCTGTTCAGCCTGTCCTCGGCGCATGTCTATCTGACCTATCCCTTCGTGCTCTCCTGGTCGATGCTCGAAGCGATGGCTTGCAGATGCCTGGTCATCGGCTCCGCGACGGCGCCGGTGCAGGAGGTGATCCGGGACGGCGAGAACGGCCTGCTGGTGGATTTCTTCTCACCCCCGCAATTGGCCGAGACGGTGGTGAAGGCGCTGGAACAGCCTGCCCGGTATGCGCCGCTGCGGGAAGCCGCCCGGCGGACGGTCGTGGAACAGTACGACCTGAAGTCGGTTTGCCTGCCGCGGCACCTGGCGTTGATTGATACGGTAGCAGCAGGGCAGGTGCCCAAGGACCGGGCATGAACTGTCGCCTTTCGCACAAATTCCTTTAAGCACGGTCGGTGTCGGATAGAATCTTCGCGAGGAATCGAGTCCGTCATCGCCTGTTCGCTTGGTAACGTTTTATGTGATGCTGCATGGCACAATGGAAGTCGGGCAGTTGGGCTGAACGCCCTCGCTACGCGACCGTCCCCTGGACTGCCTTTTGCAAGGCGGCCTGAGGCGAGGAGGGTGGATGATGACACGCGCAGGCCTGAGCATCATCGAGCCCGAAACCCGTTTCGCTAAGCGGCTTTCCACCTTCCTGGCCGAGCAGGGCTATGCCGTGGAATACCACGAGGAGGCGCAGCCCCTGCTGAATCGGCTGCCCTTCGACCCACCGAAGATGGTGCTGATCGGTGACGGCGTGCGGGAAGGCGGCGCCCTGGCGCTGCTGCGCCGGATCCGGGCGGTGTCCCGGGTGCCCTGCGTGGTACTGGCCAGCAGCGCCGATGAGGTGAGCCACATCGTCACGCTCGATGCCGGGGCGGATGACTTCATCAGCCGTACCCTGCCGCAGCGGGCCTTGCTTGCCCGGTTGCGCGCGGTACTGCGGCGGGCGGAATGGGGCACGGCGGAACAGCCCGACGGCAAGCCGGTGGGCGGCTGGCGCCTCATGCTCCGCAGCCGCCGGTTGCTGCGCCCGAATGGCAGCGAATGCGCCCTGACCACAGCGGAGTTCGACCTGATGCGGCTGCTGGTGGAGGCATCCGGCACACCGGTTTCGCGCCAGGTGATTGCCGAGATGGTCTTCCGCCGCCCCTACCGGGTCGAAGACCGCACCGTGGACAATCTGGTGCTGCGCCTGCGCCGCAAGCTTGGCGATGGCGAGGAGAACGCCATCAAGACCGTGCGCGGCGCCGGCTACATGTTCGCCGGCTTCTCCGAAGCGCGGCTGCGGGTGGCCTGACCGGCTGCCGGCACCCGGGAGAGAATCGGGACTCCCCGCCCCGCCGTGCCGTATCCACCGCCCGGCCTTGTGGCAGGTAGCGCGCGCGGTTGATCCGCGCCGGCCCGTGGGTGCCGGGCCGTCAGGCCTTCGGTTTGCTCCGGCCGGACCGGGTCGGGCTGGGGGAGGGGCCGGAGGCCTGGCCACGCGGCCGCTTCGGCTTCGCCGATCTGGCCGGGGCCTCGGCCAGGGTCGCCTCCACTGCGGCGGCTATGACCGGGTCGGCGGTGGTCTCGGCCGGGAAGGCGAGGGGTGCCTGGGCGGCACCGGGCACTGCCTCGGCCCTGGCCGCGGCAGGCGCCGGGGCAACCTCCGGGATTGGCGCCGCCTCTTCCGCGGCGGGCGCCTCGTTCGCCTCCGCCGGCCTGGCCGCCGGCAGGGAAGGCGATGCCGTCAGCAGGGCGCGCTGGCGGCGCAGCATGTCCAGCGCCTTGTTGCCCAGCTCCTCATCCGGGCCGGCGACATCCTCCACCGCCTTCAGGGCGCGGCGGCGTTCCTCCGGTGTGCGCAGCAGCGCCGGCAGCGTGGCCAGGGCTTCCTCCGGCGCCATGGTGGCGATGACCGTCTGCTCGCGGATCAGCGCCTGGCGGGCGGCCGAGGTCATCTCGGCGAAGGGCGATTCGCTGGTCAGCAGCGCGTTGGACCGCGCCAGCCGGGTGCGCCGCACCCCGCCGCGGGCCTGGGCCAGCAGCACCATCATGCGGATCACCGCCTCGGCATAGCCGCCTTCATGGATGCGCTCCAGCGCGGCGCGGACCTCGGGCGCCTCGGCCAGGGCCTCGATCCCGGCGGCCTGCGGGTCCTCCGGCGTCCCGGTCGCAACCCCCAGCGCGGCGAGCGCGCCATAGACGGCGTGGAACAGGATTTCCGTCTGTGCATCGCGCCAGTCGCGCCAGGCATCAATGCCGGCCTCCACCGCATCAGCCCAGGCGGCTTCCCAGGCCAGGAAGGGATTGCCGGGCGCGGCCGGGGCGGGGGGGGGGCGGGCCCC
>JAEWCI010000217.1 GCA_023390705.1 Pseudomonadota bacterium | reverse complement strand
CCCCCCTCCCCCCCCCCCAAACGGCCAACCAACCCCGCCACCCGCGCGGCGGCGCCGGTGCGCGCCAACAAGTCCCGCGGCGCGCCCGTGGCGAGCACATGGCCCGCATCCATCGCTGCCAACCAGTCGAAACTGGCCGCCTCCTCCATATAGGCTGTCGCCACCAGCACGCTCATGCCGGGCCGGCCGGCACGGATGCGCCCGATCAGCTCCCAGAACTGACGGCGCGAGAGCGGATCGACGCCGGTGGTCGGCTCGTCCAGGATCAGCAGGTCCGGGTCGTGGATCAGCGAGCAGCAGAGACTGAGCTTCTGCTTCATGCCGCCGGACAGCTTGCCGGCAGGCCGGCTCGTGAAGGGAGCGAGGCCCGTGCTCTCCACCAGCTCGGCGATCCGGCGCTCGCGCTCGGCGCGGCCATGGCCGAACAACCGGCCGAAGAAATCGATGTTCTCGAAGACCGACAGCGTCGGGTAAAGATTCTTGCCGAGCCCCTGCGGCATGTAGGCGATGCGCGGGCCGACCGCGGCGCGGTGCCGCGCATCCGCCATGTCGCCGCCCAGCACCTGGACCTCGCCCGCCTGGACCGCGCGGGCGCCGGCGACCAGTGCCAGCAGGCTCGACTTGCCGACGCCGTCCGGGCCGATCAGTCCCGCCATGCAGCCGGCGGGAATGTCGAGGCCGACGGCATCCAGCGCGACCGTCCGGCCATAACGCAGCCCGACCTCGCGCAGGCGGGCGACGAGCGCGGGGCTGTCACTCATTGAGGCAGCCGGATCTGCAGGTTGGCGGGCCATTCCAGCCGGGGATCGAGGCGGACATAAGCCATGCCCGGTAGCCCGGTCTTGACCTGGGTGATGTACTGCCGGAGCAGCTCGGGGTTGACCCGTGCCTTGATGCGAAACATCAGCTTGAGACGCTCCTCCTCCGTCTCCACCGTCTTGGGCGTGAACTGGGCTACATCGGACACGAGGGAAACCTGTGCCGGGACAACGTATTGGGGCGCAGCGTCGAGGACGAGCCGCACCTCGGTCCCGAATGCCACCCGCCCGGCTGCGGCCGTCGGCAGGAAGAAGGTCATGTAGACATCGGAGAGATCGACGAGGTTCAGCACCCGCCCGCCGGCGGAGAGCACCTCGCCTGGCTGCGCAACCCGGTATTGCACGCGGCCGTCGCGCGGGGAGCGCAACTCGCTGTCGTTGATGTCGGCCTGGATGCGCTCGATCGTTGCGCGCGTCGCCCCGACTGCCGCTCCGGCGCCGACCACTCCCGATCGGGCTGTGCCCAGGGCAGCTTCCGCCGCCGCCACCTGTGCCCTGGCAATGGCGATCGCTGCCCGTGCGCCCTGGACGGCAGCCCGGTCGTCATCGAGCCGCTGGATGGGAACAGCACCGCGCGGCGCGAGCTCCTCGGAGCGGGCGAGGTGTTGCCGGGCCTGCTCGAACTCCGCCTCACGCTGCGCCACCACAGCCTGTGCCGCTGCCTTCTCCGCCTCACGCTGCGTCACCTGGCTGCGGGCAGTATCCACGCCGATGAGCGCCTGCTGCAGGTGCGCCTCGGCCTCCCGGCGCTGTGCCTCGAGCACCGCCGTGTCCATCCGGGCAAGGACCTGCCCAGCGTTGACGAAATCGCCCTCGTTCACCAGGATTTCCCGGATACGGCCTGCAATCTTGGTGGCGACATCGATCTCCACCCCCTCGATCCGGCCGTTGCCGCGGACGAAGCCTTCCGGCAGCCCTTTTGGTTGCAGATAATGCCAACCGAAGAACCCCGCCAGGAGAAGCAGCACGGCGATCACCGTCCGGCTCAGCCAGGTCCTGTACATCCGCAACCTGCTCCGGTCGCGGCTTCCCTCAATGGCGCCTGCCGCGACGCGAGCCGATGCGTCGCCCGCCTGCGTACTTCCCGCCGAGGAAGATGACCTTCCCGCGCCGCTACCAGTCGTGCCAGTGTCCATTCGGATGCCTTTCACCGCTGCAAGACGTATGTCCCAGGCGCGTCACAGAGCGGCGTGAGGCCCCGCTCCGGCGCGCCCATCGGCGGCGGCGCGGCGTCCGGCGTGGAGCGCGCTGCGAGCCAGGCCTGCCACTCCGGCCACCAGGAGCCCTCCTTGGTCGGCGTGCTCGTCCCTTGCCAGGCGTCATGGCGACCGTCTCGCCGACCCGGAATTTCTCCACGCCCACGGGCGGCTCGCCCGCCAGCACACGGCGCATGTCTTCGGCGAGGTTCTGTTCCCCTTGCAGCAGGTTCAGCCCGCCGCCTTCGAGGGGCGCGCAGGCAAGCTCCGGATTGGTCCAGAGAAAATTGGAGGGCGACCAGGCATCCAGGCGCTGGCGCATGATGAAGGAGATGCGTGCCTCGGCCAGGCGCTCCACGCCTTCGATGCCAGTGGTTGCATCCTGCCACCAGTCCTGGATCAGCAGGAAGGACTGCGCCGGTGCATAAAAGGCCAGACGCGGCGCATTCCGCGCAGCCTGCCCCAGCAGCCCGATCCGCTTGCCCGGCGACATCAGCAGGTGGGAGAGCCAATGGGCCTGGGTGTCGGTCACGGTTGCGGGCGAGATGCCAAGCGTCAAGCGGGCGAGCTGGGCCCGGAAAGCACGATCGGCGCTGGCCAGCGCGTGGTGGCTTGGTTCGGGCGTTGGTTGCGCTCGGGGCGCAATGGGTGGGCCAGATTGCCCAGAGCCATGAGGCGCAAGCAACGACGGTGCGCGTGGGAAGGGACCTTGCATGCCGGACCTCGCGAAGACACCCGGCAGCCGGAGCGGGCGACATTTGTCACGACTTGCTGATCCAATAGGCCATGCTGGATGAGGCGGTATTGAGCAACATCAAGTACGCGGCCAGGTCACAGCGCGTGTACGTCATCGCAGATAGGCTTCCGTAGCATAGCGGCGCATCATACGCTGGCTGTGGAAGCGGCTGCCGATGCGGGAGATGACCTGCTTCATCAGCCGGATCCACTGCGCCCGGTCGCCATGCCAGAGCGGAAGGATCCGCGTCTCGAGCGCGTCGTAGAGGTCGCGCGCGTGCTCGGGAGGCGGGCTTCCGTCGCGGCCGATGGACCAGCCGGTTACCCCCTCCTCGCAGCCCTCCGCCCACCATCCATCCAGCACGCTGAGGTTGGGCACGCCGTTCAGCGCCGCCTTCATGCCGCTGGTGCCGGAAGCCTCCAGCGGCGGGACCGGCGTGTTCAGCCAGACATCTCCCCCGGCCACCACCAGCTTCGCCAACGCCATGTCGTAGTCCGGCAGGAAGGCGACCGGCACGGCGCCCGCCAGCGCCCGGGCATGCTCGTGGATCGTCCGGATCAGCGCCTTGCCCGGCGCGTCCCGCGGATGCGCCTTGCCCGCAAGGACGACCTGGAAGGGATGCCGCGCGGCGATGGCCCGCAGCCGCGCCAGGTCGGTGAAGAGCAGGTCAGGCCGCTTGTAGCCTGTCATCCGCCGTGCGAAGGCAAGGATGGGCAGGTCGGGGCGCAGCGCCACGCCACAGCGGCGCCCGGCCTCCTCGATCAGCGCCGCCTTCGCCTCCGCATGCGCGGCCCAGACCGCCTCGTCTGGCAGGCGGTCCGCGCGCAGCAGCGTGTCCGGGTCGTGCGCCCAGTCCGGCGCCACGGTCTGGAACAGGCGGCGGAACGCCGGGTGCGCCCAGGTCGGCACATGCACGCCGTTGGTGATGGCGCGGATGTGATAGCCCGGGAACATGCGTCGGGCCGTCTCCGCATGGCGCGCGGCGACGCCGTTGACCCAGGCGCTGAGGCTGAGCGCCAGCCGCGTCATGTTCAGCGACTCCTCCCCCGCGAGCAGGCGGAGCTGATCCGGCTCGAAGAAGTCGCCGAGGATGCGCGTGACCAGGTCATAGGAGAAACGGTCGTGTCCCGCCGCCACCGGGGTATGCGTGGTGTAGACGCAGCGCTTGCGCCCCGGGTCGATGTCGTAGGTCAGCGGCCGCTTCGCCGG
>JAEWCI010000205.1 GCA_023390705.1 Pseudomonadota bacterium | reverse complement strand
CATCTCCGCAAGGCTGAGTTCCGGCAGGTCGCAGCCTTTCGCCTCGGCCGCGGCCACCAGCCTGCCGGTGACATGGTGCGCGTCGCGGAAGGGCAGCTTCAGCTCGCGCACCAGCCAGTCCGCGAGGTCGGTGGCGGTGGAGAAGCCGGCGCCCGCCGCCGCCGCCATGCGCGCCGCATCGGGCTTCATGTCCCGCACCATCCCTGCCGTCGCCGCCAGGCCAAGCGCGAGGTTCTCGGCGGCATCGAAGATGCCTTCCTTGTCCTCCTGCATGTCCTTGGCATAGGTCAGCGCCAGGCCCTTCATCACCGTCAGCAGGCCGACCAGCGCGCCGTTGATCCGCCCGGTCTTGGCCCGCACCAGCTCTGCCGCGTCCGGGTTGCGCGTCTGCGGCATGATGGAGCTGCCGGTGGTGAAGGCGTCGGAGAGGCGGACGAAGCCGAAATAGGGGTTGGTCCAGATCACCACCTCCTCCGCGAAGCGGCTGAGATGGGTGGCGCAGATGGCGCAGGCCGCCAGGAATTCCAGCGCGAAGTCGCGGGCCGAAACGCTGTCCAGGCTGTTGCGCGTCGGCCTATCGAAGCCCAGCGCCGCGGCGGTCATGTGGCGGTCTATGGGGAAGCCGGTGCCGGCCATGGCGGCGGCACCCAGCGGGCTTTCGTTCAGCCGCGCCCGGCAGTCGCGGAAGCGGCCGAGGTCGCGCGAGAGCATCTCCACATAGGCCAGCAGGTGGTGGCCGAAGGTGGTCGGCTGGGCCGGCTGCAGATGGGTGAAGCCCGGCATCACCGTGCCGGCATGTTCCGCGGCGCGGGCCACCAGGGCGCGCATGCAGTCCTCGACCTGGGCCGAAAGCCCGTCGATGGCATCGCGTACCCAGAGCCGGACATCGGTGGCGACCTGGTCGTTGCGGCTGCGGCCGGTGTGCAGGCGCTTGCCGGCCTCGCCGATCGCCTCCGTCAGCCGCGCCTCGATGTTCATGTGGACATCTTCCAGCGCCTCGGACCAGTCGAAATCGCCGGCCTCGATGCGGGTGGCGATATCGGCCAGCCCGGCCCTAATGGCGGCCTCGTCCCCGGCGCTGATGATCCCTACATGGGCCAGCATGGCGGCATGGGCCAGGCTGCCGCGGATATCCTGCCGCCAGAGCTTGCGGTCGAAGCCCACCGAGGCATTGATCGCCTGCATGATGGCGGAAGGGCCTTCCGCGAAGCGGCCGCCCCATGCCTGGTTCGCGCTGGACTGCCCGGTATTGCCGGAAGAAACGACGTTGCTGGACACGAAGGAGGGTTATCCCGTGGCTTCCTGGATGCGCCGCCAAGCCTTGGCCGTTGCGGCGGGCGCGACCCTACTCGCCGGGATCGGGCCCGGGCAAGGCCGGGCTGCCGGCCCCCTTGGCCGGCTGCAGGAAAGCCCGCCGCGCCCGCTGCCCGAATTCACCTTCACCGATGCCGAGGGCAAAGAACACCGGGTGGCGGATTTCGCCGGCAAGGGGCTGCTGATCAATCTCTGGGCGACCTGGTGCGGCCCCTGCGTGAAGGAGATGCCGGCGCTGGACCGCACCCAGGCGGCGCTGGCGGGGGAAGGCGTGGTGGTGCTGGCGCTGTCCTCCGACCGCGGCGGCCGTTCCCAGGTGGCACCCTTCTATGAACGGCACGAACTGCGCCATCTCGGCCTCTGGCTCGACCCGCGCGGCGCGGCGATGCGGGCGCTGGGGGTACGCGGCCTGCCGACGACGGTGGTGGTGGACCGCGCCGGACAGGAACGGGCACGGCTGGAAGGCGCCGCGGAATGGGACCAGCCGGAAATGCTGGACAGGCTGCGCCGGCTGATGACGCCGGGCTGAGGTGCCCGCCTGGCGGCCGCGATCCGCCCGCCAGCCTGTCCGAGAAGGGCGCTGCCCTTCTCGGACACACCCCGCCAAAGGCCACAGGGCCCCTGGAAACCGATAGCTCATGCCGCGGAACTGCATCCGTGGCGGGAGTGTGCGGGGAGGCAAAGCCTCCTCGAGGGCGTTTTTTCAGCAATCTGCCAGGGCCCGGCAGAACACCGCCGGGTCCACATTGCCGCCGCTGATGACCACGCCGATGGTCCGGCCCCTGGTTTCCAGCCGGCCGGCCAGCACCGCCGCCAGCGCCACCGCGCCGCCCGGTTCGGCCACGACCTTCAGGTGTTCGAAGGCGAAGCGCATGGCGGCCAGCACCTCTGCCGGCGTCACCGCCACGCCGCCGGCCAGGCGCGGGCGGTTGATGGCGAAGGTGATCTCGCCCGGCTGCCTGCTCAGCAGGGAATCGCACAGCCCATCCCCGCCGCCGTCATTGGCGATACGGTGGCCGGCGCGCAGGGATCTGCCGTAGTCGTCCCAGCCCTCCGGCTCCACCGCCCAGATCTCGGCGCCGGGGGCCAGCGCCTCCATCGCCAGGGCGCAGCCGCCGACCAGCCCGCCGCCGCCGGTGCAGACCGCCAGCATGTCCAGGCCGAGCCCGGCGGCCCGGGCATCCTCCAGCAGCTCCAGCGCCACGGTGCCCTGGCCGGCGATGACATGCGGGTGGTCGAAGGGCGGCACCAGCGTGGCGCCCCCCCCCCCCCCCCCATGCCCCCCCCCCGCCGGGGGGGCGGGG
>JAEWCI010000188.1 GCA_023390705.1 Pseudomonadota bacterium | reverse complement strand
GCCTTCGGCCATCAGGATGTTGTAGGTGCGGCAGGCTGCCTGGCTATCCATGCATTCCACGCCGATATGACGCTCGGTGAGGGATTGCACCAGGCGGGGATGGATGAAGCGCTGCGAGCGGCCGGTGCCGAGAATGACCACTTGCGGTGCGCGCGCGAGAATGGCTTCGAAATGCGCAGGCGTCAGCTCATCGAAAGCCGAGACTGGCCAGGACTGCGGCGCTTCTTCCGGCATCACGACCAGGCTGTGGCCGAAATGAACGGCATTGATTTCGACGCCGGTCTCGTCATAGCCGGTGACGGTTTGATATTGCTGGGTATTGCTGCTGTGTAGCTTCATGGCGGCAGGGGCTTCCCAAAACCCGGCATTGTACCTTTTCCCATTCGGACACGGCCGCGGGCGATTGATTAAACGGTGCGCATTCGGCACAATGGACGGCTTATCGCGATGCAACATCCGCAAGGCCGCAACCATCTTTGCCGCGCGCGCCGCCTTGCCAGCGCCCCCAAACCGAAGGACTCCCCGTGCGAACCATCCAGAAATCCAACAAGCTTGCCGACGTCTGCTACGACATTCGTGGGCCCGTGCTCGACAAGGCCAGGCAAATGGAGGAGGACGGTCACAAAATCATCAAGCTCAACATCGGCAACCTCGCCGTGTTTGGCTTTGAAGCGCCCGAGGAAATCGTCCAGGACATGATCCGCAACCTCGGCAACGCCTCGGGCTATACCGATTCCAAGGGGCTGTTCGCGCCGCGCAAGGCGGTGATGCAGTACACCCAGGAAAAGCACATCGACGGCGTCACCATCGACGATGTCTACCTCGGCAACGGCGCTTCCGAGTTGATCGTGATGAGCATGCAGGCCCTGCTCAATACCGGCGACGAAGTACTGGTGCCTGCGCCCGACTATCCCCTGTGGACGGCGGCGGTCAGTCTTTCCGGCGGCAAGCCGGTGCACTATGTCTGTGACGAGCAGTCTGGCTGGTTGCCTGATATCGACGACATCCGCAAGAAGATCAACGCCAACACCCGCGCCATCGTCGTCATCAATCCCAATAATCCGACCGGCGCGCTGTACCCGGATGAATTGCTGCTGCAGATCGTCGAACTGGCCCGCCAGCATCAATTGGTGGTGTTTGCCGACGAGATCTACGACAAGGTGCTGTACGACGGCAACAAGCACACCTCGATTGCCTCGCTGGCCGATGACGTGCTGTTCATCACGCTCAATGGCTTGTCCAAGAATTACCGCTCCTGCGGCTACCGTGCCGGCGACGATATTGGTGCCATAGGCGCGCATCAGCCGCGTGTGGCTGCGGCCCATGCGCCCGCTGGCGCCCTGGATCAGCACCGGCGTGGCGCCGGAGAGTTCGGCCAGGATGTTCATGCCGCCAACTCCGCGACGCGGGCGATCGCGCCCTCAAGATCCTCGAAAATGGTGATGTCCGGGCGTTCCTGCGCCAGCCAGGCGCGGGCCTCCTCGGAGCCGTTGCCGACCAGCCGCGCCACCACCGGCACGCCGCGCGTCGGCTGCGCCTTCAGGGCCTCGGCCAGCAGTTTCGCGAATTCCCGCTGGTCGGTGATGCCGGCGAAGATGTTGACGAAAAGCACCTTCAGCGAGGGATGCTCCGACAACCAGTCCAGCACCCGGATCAGCCGCGCCGGGCTGCCGCGCAACTGGCCGGTGCGGATATCGAGGAAGTTGATGGGCCGGGCGCCGCGCGCCGAAAGCTCGTCCACCAGCATCATGGAAAGCCCGGCGCCGGTGGTGATGAGGCCGATGCCGCCCTGGGCGTCCAGCTCCACATAGTCGAAGCCTTCGTCCAGCTTGCGCAGCGCGTCGGGGTAGAGCGCGGCATTGGCGCGCAGCAGCTTCTCCTGCCCGGGCTGGCGGTGCAGGGCGTTGCCGTCCAGCACCAGTTTCGCATCCCCTGCCACCGCGCCCTGTGGGCCGAGGAAGAGCGGGTTGATCTCCGCCAGCATCAGCTCCTGTTCCAGGAAGAGCCGGGCCAGGGCGGCGCCGATTGCGCGCACCGCCGGCTCCCCGGTCAGCGCCGCCAAAGCGGCCTCGATGGCGGCGGCTTCCGGCGCGCAGAGCCGGGTCATGGCGGGCGTCAGGGCATGGCTTTCCACCTCCACCCCGCCTTCGGGGATGAAGGTGACGCGCACCGCCCCGGCCTCGGCATCCACCATCAGCGAAAGGTAGCATTCGCGGCCACTGGCCGGCGCCTCCACCAGGCAGGCATGGACCTGGTGGCCCTTGATGCTGCCGCCGAGGATGCGCTTCAGCGCCGCCGTGGTTTCCGCCGCGTCGCGGGTCAGCGCCACGCCACCCGCCTTGCCGCGGCCCCCCACCGTGACCTGCGCCTTCACCACCCGCGGGCCCTGCGGCGGCTGCCAGGCGGCGTCACGCACCACCTCCCCCGCCGGCACGGGGATGCCGTATTGCCGGAACAGCGCCTTGCCGTCCGCTTCCACCAGCAGCATCAGAAGCGGCCCATGCCGAGGATGCCATCCGCCGGCAGGTCGCCGTTCAGGATGCGCTTGCCGATCAGGTCGCGCAGCGTCTCCGACGCGCCGCCGCCCAGGCTGCCGTACCGCGCGCCGCGATAGAGGCGCGAGACCGGGTATTCGTCGGTGAAGCCGAAGCCGCCATGCACCTGCACGGCCTCGTTCGTCACGCGGATCGCCATCTCGTTGGTGAAGATCTTGGCGGTGGCGGCCAGGAAGGGATCAGGGAACGGGTTGGCGGTCCAGCAGGCGCGGTAGAGCAGCCCGCGCGCCGCCTCGATGTCCTTGTACATGTCGGCCAGCTTCCAGCGGATGCCCTGGAAGTCGCCGATCGGCTTGCCGAAGATCGTGCGTTCGCGGACGTATTTCACCGCCTCGTCGAAGGCGCCTTCCGCCAGGCCCAGGGAGATGCTGGGGTTCAGGCAGCGCTGGGTGTTGAAGGCGTTGAGCAATTTCTTGAAGCCGTCCTGGCGGATGACGATGTTCTCGTCCGGCACTTCCAGGTCGTTGAACTGCACCTCGTGCAGGTTCTCGCCGCCCATGGTGTGGTAGGTGCCGGTCACCTCCAGCCCGGGCGTGCCGCGCTCGATCACCACGCAGCCGATGCCCTCGCGCCCCGGCTTGCCCTCGATGCGGGTGAAGACCACGAACATGCCGGCTTCCTCGGCGCGGCTGATCAATGTCTTGGTGCCGTTGATGACCCAGCGGTCGCCCCTGCGGACGGCATTGGTGCGGTAGTTGGCCACGTCGGTGCCGGCATGCGGCTCCGTCATGCAGATGGAGAGGATGCAGTCGCCGCTGCACACCGCGGGCAGGATGCGCTGCTTGATGCTTTCCGGCGCGTAGTGGCTGATGACGCGGGTCTGCACCCCGGCCTCGCCAGCACCGCCATGGCGGTGGGGTAGCAGACCTTGGCGATCTCCTCCAGGATCAGCGCCGTCTCGAAGACCGGCAGGCCGAGGCCGCCATATTCCTCCGGCACCGTCATGCCCAGCACGCCCAGCTTGGCCAGGTCGCGCATGTTCTCCCAGGGGAAGGTGCCGTCCATCCACTTCATGGCGCGCTGGCGGAACTCGCCCTGGGCAAGCTCACGCACGCTGCCGATCATCTGCCGCTGGGCATCGGTGAGACGGAATTCCATGGGCGCTTCCTGTGGTAAGACTTGCCTGGAAAGCAGCCGGAAATCGGCCCGCCGGCAAGCCCCCCTGGCGCTGGAAGGCGCCCATCCCGATACAAAGGTCCCGCGCCTCGCCGGAAGCGCGGGCCAGCGGCGACCGATTCAACTTCGGAACTGCGCCCCCGCATCCACGTCCAGCGTGCTGCCGGAAAGATAGCCGCCGCGCGGGCTGGCGCAGAACACCGCCAGGTCGGCGATCTCCTCCGGCTTGCCGGCCCGGCCGAGCGAGAGGTTGCTCAGCATCTCCTGCCAGCGGTTCTCGTCGCCCAGCCGCGCCTTGGCCCGGGTCTTCGAGAGGGTGACGATGCGGTCCGTCATGGTGGCGCCGGGGGAGATGCCGACCACCCGCACCCCCTTGTCCGTGCTGCGCCCGCCCAGCGCGCCGGTGAAGGCGATGAGCGCGGCATTGCCGGCGGCGCCGCAGATGTAGTCGGCCCGCGGCGCCCGCCCCGCCATGCCGATGATGTTGACGATGACCCCGGCGCCCTTCGCCTCCATCCCCGGCAGGTAGAGCTGGCAGAGATGGATGTAGCCGAAGACCTTCAGCGACCAGGCTTCCTGCCAGCGCGCCAGGGAAATGTCGTGGATGGTGCCGCCGGGGATGGCGCCGGCATTGTTCACCAGGATGTCGATATCCGGATGCGCCCGGTGCATCGCCTCGCGCTGCGCCGCGTCGGAAAGATCGGCCGGGTAGGTGGTGACGTTCACATTGTGCCGGGCGCGGATGCCGGCCGCCGCCTTTTCCAGCGCCGCGGCATCGCGCGAGGCGAGGATGACGTCGCAGCCCTCGGCGGCGAAGGCCGCGCCGCAGGCGAGCCCGATGCCCTTCGAGCCGCCGGTGACCAGCACGCGCTTGCCGGCGATCTGCATGTCCATGGTCCGATACCTCCCTTTCCGATGCGCCGCTGATGCCGGCCTTGCGGTGATGCTAGGGCAGATCGGGCCGGGGCGGGAATATCGCGCGCCGGCCAGGGCCTATGACGTGATGCAATGCGGGGGCGTTTTCCCCTCCCCGCTCCCGCCAGGACCGGGCTAGCCTTCCCTCCCCTGCGCGGCAGACGCAGGCCATGGGAGGAAAGACGCCATGCGGCGCAGAACCCTGCTGGGCGCCAGCGCCCTGCCCCTGTTGGCCCCCTTGAGGGCACGCGCCGCCGCCTGGCCGGAACGGGCGGTGCGGCTCATCATGCCCGGCGGTCCCGGCGGCAACCCGGACATCCTCTCCCGCCTCTGGGCGCAGCGGCTGACGGAAAGGCTCGGCCAGTCCGTGCTGGTGGAGAACCGCCCCGGCGCCTCCGGCATCATCGGCACGGAGGGCGCCATGAATTCCCCGCCGGACGGCTACACCATGCTGTTCGGCTACAACCAGCTGGTCACGCTGAACCGCCTGCTCTTCCGCCGCCTGCCCTATGACCCGGACCGCATGACGCGGGTGGCGCTGGTGTCGGACACGCCCTTCGTCATGCTGGTGCCATCGGGGCTGCCGGCGCGCGACGTGCCGGAATTCGTCGCCCTGGCGAAGAGCCGGCCGGGCGGCCTCGCCCACGGCACCGCCGGCCCCGGCACCTTCTCCCATCTCTCGGGCGAGTTGCTGAAGCGCCATGCCGGGATCGAGCTGCTGCACGTGCCGCACCGCCAGACCCCGCGCAACGAGCTGATCTCCGGCCAGGTGCAGCTCTGCTTCGAGCCGATGGCATTGGCCGTGACCCTGACCCGCGGGCCGGATGCCAAGGTGCGGGCGCTCGCCATCCTCGGCCATGACCCGGAACCGGAACTGCCGGGCGTGCCGCTGATGAAGCAATACTATCCGGGCTTCGTCGCCTATGCCTTCCATGGCATCTGGGGCCCGCCCGGCATGGCGCCGGCGGCGGTGGAGGGCATGAGCCGCGCCATCATCGAGACGGCGAAGGACCCCTGGCTGCTGGACCGGATGCGGCCGCTCGCCACCCGCATCATCGGCGAGGGACCGGCGGCACTGGACCGCGCCATGGCCGAGGATCTCGCGCTGTGGGCGCCGCTGGTGCGGGAACGGGAGATCCGGCTGGACTGAGCGAAAGGGCGGGAGGCGGCGGGGAGGAAAGCAGGGGTCATCCCGGCGCGCCTTTGTATAGACATACCAGGGCGTCCCCAGTCGCCGGCACCGCCTCCGGTGGCTTGGCCGCGCCGCGTCGCGCGGTTCCGCGCGCCTGACGGCTCATGCGGTTCCGCGCGCCTG
>JAEWCI010000177.1 GCA_023390705.1 Pseudomonadota bacterium | reverse complement strand
CTGGAGGCGCTGGCGCGCGGCGCGGCGGACAGCCACCGGCTGCCCTATCAGGATGGCTGCCTGACGGTGACGCTGGCGCCGTGATCAACCGGGCCGCGATTGCGGATCTGGTGCCGCATGGCGGCGCCATGGTGCTGCTGGACGAGGTCGAGGCCTGGGACGCCCAGGGCATTGCCTGCCGCGCCGGCTCCCACCTGGATGCCGCCAATCCGCTGCGCAGCAGGGGCAGGCTGGCGGCCCTGGCCGGCATCGAATACGGGCTGCAGGCGGCGGCGCTGCATGGCGCGCTGACCCGGGGCGGACGGCCGCAGCCGGCCGGCTATCTCGCCAGCCTGCGCGAGGTGGCCTTGCTGGTGGAGCGGCTGGACGACGCATCGCTGGGCCGGCTGCGCATCGCCGCCCGGCAGGAACGGCAGGAGGAGCGCGGCTTGATCTACAGCTTCGACATCCGCGCGGAGGCCGGGCAGCCGCTGCTCTCCGGCAGCGCCGTGATCATGCTGCCGCTTCCGGCATGAGGCGGGCGCTGGTCACCGGCGGCGCCAGCCCGCTCGGCGCCGCCATCTGCCGGCGGCTGGCCGCGGACGGGCATCATGTGATCGTGCATGCCCATGCCGGGCCGGCGCGGGCCGAGGCCCTGGTTGGGGAATTGCGGGCCGGCGGGAGCAGCGCCGAGGCCCTGGCCTGCGACCTCGGCGATATCGCCGCCACGCGTGCCGCGATGCTGCGGCTGCTGGAAGGCGGGGTGCCGCAGGTGGTGGTGCACAATGCCGGCACGCATCAGGACGTGCCGATGGCCGGCATGACGGAGGACCAGTGGCGGGGCGTGCTGGATGTTTCCCTGGGCGGCTTCTACGCCGCGGTGCAGCCGCTGCTGCTGCCGATGATCGGCACGCGCTGGGGGCGCATCATCGCGCTGTCCTCGGTGACCGCGCTGCTCGGCAACCGGGGCCAGGTGAATTACGGCGCGGCCAAGGCCGGGCTGATCGGCGCGGTGAAGTCCCTGGCGCGGGAGGTGGCGAGCCGCGGCTTGACGGTGAATGCCGTGGCGCCCGGCATCATCGCCTCCCCCGCCACCGAAGCTGTTCTCGACCAGAAGCGCATCGCCGAGATCGTGCCGATGCGGCGCGCCGGCACGCCGGAGGAAGTGGCGGAGCTCATCGGCTTTCTCGTCTCCGAACGGGCGGCCTACATCACCGGCCAGGTGATCTCGATCAATGGCGGCATGGCATGACGACAGGCCATGGCCAGGGGCCAGGGCCAGGGCGCTGCCCCGCGCCGCGATGATGGCACCTTTCCCCCTTGTCGCGGCGGGGGTGCCGGCGATACCCAGGAAGCCCTGACCGCGGCCGGCAACGGAGGCTTCCGCACCATGCCCGACCCCTGCTTCCCCGATGTGGCGATCATCGGCGGCGGCCCCGCCGGCTCCACCGCCGCGGCGCTGCTGGCCATGGCAGGACGCCAAGTCACGTTGGTGGAGCGCGAGGCGCATCCCCGCTTCCATATCGGCGAGAGCCTCCTGCCGCGCAATCTCGACATCTTCGAGCGGCTGGGTGTGCTGGAGGAGGTGCGGGGCATCGGCGTCCACAAGCCCGGCGCGGAGTTCGTCTCCGACCGCACCGGGCGCAGTTGTGCCTTCCCCTTCGCCGAGGCGCTGAACCGGACCCGGACCCATGCCTGGCAGGTGAAGCGCGCCGATTTCGATGCGCTGCTCTTCGCCAATGCGCGGCGCCGTGGCGCGACCATGCTGGAGAACACCCGCGCGACGGATATCCGCTTCGCCGCGCCTGGGGAACGCCTGACCGTCACGGCGCGCGACGCGGCGGGGACGGAGCTGGAGATCAGGCCGCGCTACCTGATCGACGCTTCCGGCCGCGACACCTTCCTGGCCGGCCGCATGCAGGTGAAGGAGTCCAACAAGTACAACAACACCGCCGCGGTCTATGCGCATTTCCGCGGCGTGGAGCGGCGGCGCGGCGAGCTGGACGGCTATATCAGCATCCATCTGGCGGAGGATGGCTGGTTCTGGCTGATCCCGCTCCCCGGCGACATCATGAGCATCGGCTTCGTCGGCAACCAGTCCGCCTGGAAGGGCCGCCAGGGGGCTGGACATCGCAGCACGCGCGACCTGTTCCTGGCGCGCATCGCCGGCAGCCCCACCGTGGCCGCCCGGACGCGGGGCGCGGAGATGGTTTCCGAAATCTACAGCACCGGCAATTACAGCTACCGCGCCCGCCAGGGCCATGGCGACGCCTTCCTGATGATCGGCGATGCCTATGGCTTCGTGGACCCGATGTTCTCGACTGGCGTGCTGATGGCCATGACCGCCGGGGAGCTTGGGGCCGCGGCGGCCGATGCCTGGCTGGACAACCCGGCGCGCGGCCGCAGGCTGGCGGCCCGCACCAACCGGGAACTGGCCCGCGCGATGGACAGCATCAGTTGGCTGATCTACCGCATCAACGACCCGGTCATGCGGTCGCTGTTCATGGCGCCGCGCAACACGCTGTGGATGCGCGACGGGATCATCAACATGCTGGCCGGCAATCTCCGTGGCGAGCTGCGCGCGGTGGTGCCGATCCTGGCCTTCAAGGCCGTATTCCACGGCCTGTCCCTGCTGCACCGGATGGGCCTCGGCCCCGAGATGCCCGAAGCGGCCCCGCCACCCCCGCAGCCCGCCGCGGCGGAATAGCCGGGCCGGCATGAGCACGAAGGCTCCGCGGCTCCGGCCCAGGGGCACAGGCTGCGGACGGTTGCAGGGAGAGGCACTTGCCATGAATATCCCCGGCAGCAACACCGCCGAGGGGGGACCCGCCATGCGCGCCGTGCGAATGCTCGCTTTCACCAGCGCCGGGCTGGCCTTGCCCCTGCCCGCGCTTGCCCATCATCCCATGGGTGGGGCGGCCCCCGCGACGCTCCTTGAAGGTGTCCTGTCCGGCGTGGCGCATCCCGTGATCGGGTTGGACCACTTCGCCTTCCTCATCGCGGCGGGGTTCCTCGCAGGCGCCGCGCGGGAGCCGCGGGCATCGGCGGCGCTGCCCGCCTTCCTGGTCGCCGGCCTGGCTGGAGCCGCCCTGTTCCTCGCGGGCATCGGGCTCGGGCCGGTGGAAGCGGTGGTGGCGTTCACCACGCTAGCCCTGGGCGCGCTGCTCCTAGGGCGATCGGGAGAGGCGAGGCTCCGTCCGGGACTGCTGACCATGGCCCTCGCAGCGGCGGGCCTCTTCCATGGCCAGGCGCTCGCTGAAGCCGTCGAGGGATCTCCGGGGGGCGTGGTGGTCGCCTACCTGCTGACCCTTGTACTGGTGCAGGGCTTCATCGGCATCGGCGCGGCGTTGCTCCGGCGTCACCTCTCGGCTCCGGTCCGACAATTGGCTGGAGCCGGCGCCGCCGGTGTCGGCGCCATTGCACTGGTCATGGCGCTGGCTGCCTGATACCCGGCAAGGCCGGTACTGCGGCAGCGAAAGCGCCTGCCGGGCAAATAATCCGCGACACTCGCCACGCGCCCGGGAAGCGGCACCCGGCCGGGGGCAGGATCAAGGGTTGGTTGCCCGACGCTCGTGGCAACAGTGCCTGCCGAACAACGGCTCAAGGCCGTTGTCGGTGCGCGGCACGTCAGGGACGGCCTGGCTGTGAAGCAGCCTTGGCGGTCATGGCGGGCGGGCCCTGCGGGAATGCTCCACCGTCACGCTTTGGCAGGCTGCCGAAAAACCCCTTACCAGCCCCTCCAGCGTCATCGCGGGGCGCCTGCCCTCGGGCTGAACCCAGGGGTACCCTGGCGATCTCAAACCGCATGAAATCCAGTTGGTCAGAGAGGCGTGGATCGAAGCACAAGGCGCAGATGCCCGCGCATGCCGGAAAAGCCCTCACCCGCCCTTCTTCAGCACCCTGTTGATGGCGCTCATCTACCCCTCCGGGTAGGGAGAGATGGGCAACGACCATAAACCTGTAGTTGCATATCTCCCTCCGACAACCTAAAGTTGCCGGGCGGACCGAACCGGAACCAATCCGGATGGCCGCCAGGGAGAGACGCCAGGGCCTCAAACAAGGAGGCCGTAGCTACAATGGCGACGCTTACAGTTGGAATTGGACAGCAGTTCTCGACCATTTCGGCGGCTGTCGCCGCCGCGCGCGATGGCGATGTCGTTGCCGTGCAGGCCGGCACCTATGTCAATGATTTCGCCACCATCGACGCCAGGATCACCCTCCAGGGGGTGGGCGGCATGGTTCATGTGAAGGCTACCGTCCCACCGCCGGACGGGAAGGCGATCTTCACCGTCAACACGGACGCGACCTTCAGCCAGTTCGAGTTCTCCGGCGCGCAGGTCGCCGACATGAACGGCGCGGGCATCCGGCTGCAGAGCGGCAATCTCACCGTTCTGAACTGCTATTTCCACGACAACCAGACCGGAATCCTGACCAATTACGATCCCACCGCGACGCTGACCATCAGGAACAGCGAGTTCGCCCGCAACAGCGCAAGCGATGGGTGGTCGCACGGCATCTATGTCGGCGGGATCGCGAAGGTCACCATCGACAGCAGCTACTTCCACGACAGCGCGGTCGGGCACCAGATCAAGAGCCGGGCTGCGGAAACCGTCATCACCAACTCCCGGATCGCCGACTTCTCCAGCACCGCAAGCTACAGCATCGACGTCCCCAATGGCGGGCGGGTCGTGCTGGAGAACAACCTGATCCAGCAGGGGGCGAACAGCCAGAACCCGGCCATCGTCTCCTTCGGGGCGGAAGGCAACCTGTACGCGGGATCGAGCATCTCGATGCGGGGCAATACGGTGGTCAACGAATTGGCCGGCGGCGGCCCGCTGCTCTGGAACGCCGCGGGCGCTCCCGCCACGATGGCCGATACCAAGGTCTTCGGGCTCACGGCCAGCCAACTCGTTTCCGGCACTGCCAGCGTCTCGGGAACCACCTTCCTCGCCAGCAAGCCGGCCATCGACACCTCATCCCCCTGGTCGGCCACAACGCCGTCCGAACCAACGCCGTCCGGTCTTACGCTGACCGGCACCTCGGCTGCCGACATCCTGCGCGGGGGCGACGGGAACGACCTGATCCGTGGTCTGGCCGGTGCCGATCGTCTCTACGGCAACGGCGGCGACGACACGATAGACGGGGGAAGCGGCAACGACCTCATCTATGGCAACGCCGGGAATGACAGGATCATCGGCGGGGCCGGCGCCGACACCTTGACCGGGGGCTCCGGCGCCGACCTCTTCATCTTCCGCACGCTGGCGGAAAGGGGGGACAAGATCACCGACTTCTCCGTCTCCCAGGGCGACAAGATTCAGTTGACCGGGATCTTCGGCGCGGAAGCCTTCACCCAGCAGCAGCTTGTGTCGGGGGGCTACGTCAAGCTGGTTGACTCCTCCGCTGGACTGCGGGTGATGGTTGACGCGGATGGTGGCGGGAACGGGTATGTCCAGCTTGCCACCTTGAGCGGCGTCACCGTGGCCTCACTCGGGGGGCAGGATATCCTCTTCGCCTGACCGGGGCGGCGTCCCGGCCC
>JAEWCI010000158.1 GCA_023390705.1 Pseudomonadota bacterium | reverse complement strand
CAGCAGGACGTGGTGTTCAACCACAATGGAGAGGGGGACCATCTCGGTCCGACCCTGTCGCTGAAGGGCCTGGACAACGCCACCTGGTTCCGCCTGCGGCCGGACGACCCACGGCGCTATGTGGACGATGCCGGCTGCGGCAACACCATGGCGCTGGACCGGCCCTGGCCGCTGCGGCTGGTGATGGACGCGCTGCGCCACTGGGTCGGGCAGGCGGGGCTGGACGGCATCAGGCTCGACCTCGCCACCACCCTCGGGCGGCGGGAGAACGGCTTCGATCCCGCCGCGCCGCTGATCTCCGCCATGCGCCAGGACCCGCTGCTGCGGGAGAGGATGATGGTCGCCGAGCCCTGGGACATCGGCCCGGGCGGCTACCGGCTGGGCGAATTCCCGCCGGGCTGGCTGGAATGGAACGACCGCTTCCGCGACGATATCCGCCGCTTCTGGCGGGGTGATGCCGGCATGGTCGGCGCGCTGGCGACGCGAATGGCCGGTTCCGCCGATGTGTTCCCGGGGCGGCCGCTGTCGGACAGCGTGAATTTCGTCGCCGCGCATGACGGTTTCACCCTGGCCGACCTGGTCAGCTACACGGCCAAGCGCAACCATGCCAATGGCGAGGGAAACCGCGACGGCGCCGACGCCAACCATTCCTGGAACGGCGGCGTCGAGGGGCCGAGCGATGACCCCGGCGTGCTGGCCCGCCGCGCCGCGGACTGCCGCGCCCTGCTGGCGACGCTGCTGACGGCGCGCGGCACGCCGATGCTGGGCATGGGCGATGAATGCGGCCGCAGCCAGGGCGGCAACAACAACGCCTATGCGCAGGACAACGCCACCACCTGGTTCGACTGGCAGGGCATGGATGCGGGGCTGCTGGAATTCGCCCGCCGCCTCATAGCCGCCCGCCTGGCGCACCCGGCGCTGACCGATGCCGTGCCGCTGGCCGGCATGGTGAGGGCGGACGGGCTGCCCGATGTGGCCTGGCTGCGGCCCGATGGCGCGCCCATGGACCAAGCCGCCTGGAACGACCCGCAACGCCACGCCCTGGTCGCGGTATTCGCCTCCGCCGGCGACCGTTGCCTGGTGGCGCTGAATGCCGGCGGGCCGCTGCCCCTTTCCCTGCCATCCCCACGCCCTGGCCATTGCTGGCGCCTGCTGGCTGACAGCGCCGAGCCGGGCCGCGAGGGGCCCGTGGCACCGGCGCAACTGCCCGCTCGCGCCGTGCTGCTGCTGGCCGAGGAGAAGCTGCCCGAGGGCTGATCCGCCAAGGGGGAATGCGGATCATGCGTTCGAGGCGGGGGCTTGGCCTGCTGCCTGGTTCAGGCGTGGCCGACCGGGCCGAAGGCCTCGTCATTGGTTGCCCGCACCACCGCGGCGAAGAGCCGCAGCGCATCCGGCCCGCCACGGTCCGTCAGCGTGCCGCGTTCCATTTCCAGCGCCAGCAACTCGGCATGTTCGGCCAGTGTCTCGGCTGCCCGGCGCAGCGCTTCCCGCGAGAGGAGCAGTTGCAGATCCTCATGCAGGGCATTCCAGTCGGCGGGTCGCATGGCTTTCCCATCCGTCACGCCTTCCTGGCGGGCACTCCACGATCCGCCCCCGCTGGGCGGCGTGCTCATCCTATGGGGCGGCCGGTTAACGGACCCTTGCGATGGGCCGCGCCGGCACCAACCGGCCCGGTGCGCCCAGCAGGCGGGAAGGCGTCACTCCGGCTCGCCCTCGATCGGCATATGGCCGCAGGCGCGGATGAAGGCGGAGATGTCATGGGCGGCGGCGATCACCTGCGCCTCGTCGGTGCCCTTGGCCACCAGCGCCACGCCGTTGCCCTGGGCGCGGTAGTAGGGGTAGCTGCCGATATCCAGTTCCGGGTAGCGCTTCTGGATGTGCTCCAGCCCCTCTGCGATGCGGCCCTCCGCCAGGCCGTCGGCATGCACGGTGCGGGACTTCACCGGCACGCCGCCCTTCAGGCTGGGGGCCAGGGTCTCGAACATCTGCTGCATGATGCGCGGCACGCCGGCCATGACATGGACATTGCCCATGGTGAAGCCGGGGGCGATGGAGATGCCGTTGTCTATCAGGGTGCAGCCGCGTGGCATGGTGCCCATGCGCTGCCGCGCTGGGTTGAAGTCGCCGGGCGGGTTCTGCTTCGCGTAGTGGTCGGCCAGGCGCTTCCAGGCCACCGGATGCGGCTCCCAGGGCACGCCGAAGGCCTTGGCGATGCATTCGCTGGTGATGTCGTCATGCGTCGGGCCGATGCCGCCGGTGGTGAAGACATGGTCGAATTTGGCGCGCACCTCGTTCACCGTGGCGATGATGGTCGCCTCGATGTCGGGGATGACGCGCGCCTCCATCAGCGGGATGCCGATCTCGCCCAGGCGGGTGGCGATGTATTGCAGGTTGGCGTCGCGGGTGCGGCCGGAAAGCACCTCATTACCGATGATCAGCAGGCAGGCGGTCGGATTGGCCATTCGTCGTCTTCCTCCCCCGAAGGGTGTCATGGTGCCGGGCCGGATCGCGACGCCCTTCGCGGCGCCCTCCCGATGCCCGAGCGGCCTTCGGGCGCAGCATGGACCCGGGGCGCCTTCACAGGAAGTCGCGCAGCATCGCCACCAGCGGCTTGTCGGCCGGGGGCACCGGGTAGTCGCCCAGCCGCACCGGCCGCACCCAAGCCAGGGACTGGCCTTCCACGGATGTCACCGTGCCGCTCCAGCGGCGGCAGAGATAGAGCGGCATCAGCAGGTGGAATTTCTCATAGGAATGGCTGGCGAAGGTGAAGGGGGCGAGGCAGGCGGCGGTGACGTCGATCGCCAGCTCCTCCTTCAATTCGCGGATCAGGGCGGCTTCCGGGGTCTCGCCCGGCGCCACCTTGCCGCCGGGGAACTCCCAGAGACCGGCCAGCGGCTTGCCCTCCGGCCTGCGGGCCAGCAGCACCCGGCCTTCCGAATCGACCAGGGCGCAGGCCGCCACCAGCAGCACCGGCTTTCCACCGGCCTCGCCCTTCACCGCTTCCGCCGGCGCTTCGGGGATGGTGAGCTGTTCGCGCGTGGCGGCGAAGGTCAGCACCGGCATCGGCCCGCCGCGGGAGAGGAATTCCTGCATCCCCTGGCCGGTTTCCCGCATCCCCAGCCGCCGCAGCAGGGCGGCGGAACGGGTATTGTCCACCAGCGTATTGGCCCGGATCAGGTCTATCTCAAGATTGGCCAGCGCCCAGCGCAGCAGCCGGGCACAGGCTTCCGGCGCCAGCCCCTGGCCCCAATGGCGACGGCCGATCCAGTAGCCCAGCTCGGCTTCCCGGCTGTTGCGCCTGGGCGTCAGGCCGATGCAGCCGATCAGCACCTCCCGCCCCGGCTCGCCCCTGGTGATGGCCAGGTCCCACCCCTCGCCGCTGGCGATCCGGCCCCAGGTGGAGGCGATCCATTCCTCCGCCAGGCCGCGCGGATAGGGGAAGGGCACCCGGGCCAGGTTCTTCGCCACTTCCCAGTCGTTCACCAGCCGGTGCAACTCGGCCGCATCCTCCAGCCGCAGCGGGCGGAGCGTCAGGCGCTCCGACCGCAGCGGCGCGAAGACGGAATCGGACGGGGGAGAGGGAGGAAGGTCGGGCAAGGTGGGCGTCAGCTCCGGTAGCTGCCGTTGATGTCGATGTAGCCGTGGGGGACCCAGATTGCCGCTCCGTTGCCGCAACCGTGGCGAACCGCGGTTTGGCGGCCGACTTTATCGATCTTCGCTTGCGGCATGTGCGCTAGCCACCGAACCCGATGTAGACCGGACGGAAGCCCTGGAACCCGGCTACATCACAGGACTACGGGCGAGGATGACGGTTGTCCAGAGGACAACCGAAGCATGGAGGACCGTCCATCCTGTGTCAGCCTGTGGGTGGCGCCGTGTGACTTTGGCATGTGGCTACTGCTGACGAAGGCCGAACAACAATGGCAGGAAGGGCTTTAGCAATATCTTTGGGGCCGTTCTGAAAAGCCCCTTGGATACCCCGGCGCCAAACCAGAGTCCCGGCAGACACTGCGCGGTTCAGGATTTTACGTGTGGGACGTATGGGCCGTTCCCGAAATCAACCAGATGGCTACAATGGTCATGGCTGATGTTCGGCCATGTTCAACAATGGGGCCTCGACCATGCGCTTGCTGTTCGCCTTTCCGTTGACGCTCGCCCTCACAGGATGCGGCATAGCTGACCACTTCAATGCCCAGGGTCGCATGGACCAAGCTGGCAAGGACTACCGGCAATGCCTGCTCAACAACGTTAATGAGCCTCAGAAATGCGAGCCACTGCGTCAAGTGTGGGAGGCTGAGAAGGCTGCCTATCAGGCTGGTCGTACCTGAGATAGGAAGGCTAGGGGTTACTGAAGCTGAGGCCCAGGAGTGACCATCATTGCCTCGACCCTGCCGAGCCCAGGCCGCAAATGGCGCTCGACGAGGACATGGGCCTTACGGGCGCTGGGACGGCGTTCCAGCGTCTTCAGCCAGTGATCGGCCATGGGGGGCGTCCCCAAGTGAACATCTTCAGCCGCTCCTACGGCCACGCCAAGGCTTCCTGCGTGGCCATTATTGAAGGGCTTCCTGTCACTCAGCTCCGGTAGCTGCCGTTGATGTCGATGTAGCCGTGGGTCAGGTCGCAGGTCCAGGCGGTGGCCTTGCCGCGGCCCAGGCCGATATCCACCGTGATCTCGACCTCACGCCCCTTCATATGGGCGACGACGGGGGTTTCGTCATAGTCCGGCACCACGCCGCCGTCCCTTGCCATCCAGGTG
>JAEWCI010000097.1 GCA_023390705.1 Pseudomonadota bacterium | reverse complement strand
GGCCGGGGCGCTGGCCGGCGGGCTCGGTCCTTTCGCGGCTTTCGCCATTCCGTTGCTCGGGTTTGCCGCCGGCATGGTCACCGGCAGCAATGTCGGCGCCAATGCAGCCCTGATGCCGGTGCAGCAGGGGCTCGGCCAGGCTGTCGGGCTGGCACCCGCTATCGCGCCCGGGCTGCATAATTTCGCCGGCGGCGCCGGAGCGGGGATGAGCTTCGGCGTCACCGCCCTCATCTGCGGCTTGCTGGCGGACGGCACCCGGCCGATCGGGCTCTGGCGCAAGCTGGCGCCCTCCATGGCGCTGGTGCTGCTGCTGGGCTGTGCTTCGGTCGCCCTGATGCGCTAGAGGTGCCGCGCAACGACAATTCCGGGGAGAGTTCACGCTCCATGATCACCCGTCGCCTCACCCTGGGCGCCCTGCCCATCCTGCTCGCCGCGCCGGCGGTGCATGCCCAGGGCGCCTTCCCCAACCGGCCGCTCCGCCTCATCGTCACCTATCCGCCGGGCGGCGTGACGGACATCCTCGGCCGCATCATGGCGGAACCGATGGGGCGCATTCTCGGCCAACCGGTGGTGGTGGAGAACCGTGCCGGCGCGGGCGGCAATATCGGCGTGCAGGCGGCGTCCCAGGCGGAACCGGACGGCTACACCCTGCTGCTCGGCACCGCCGCGACGCACGGGGTGAACCCGGTGCTCTATGCCAATTCCGGGGTGGACGCGGCGCGGGACTTCGTCGCCGTCGGCACCATCGCCGACATGGCCAATGTGCTTTCGGTCAATCCGCGCCGGATGGACGTGAAGACGACGCAGGAGCTGGTGGCGCGCGGCAAGCGCGGCGGGCTGGTCTATGGCTCGGTCGGCAATGGCAGTTCCTCCCATCTCTGCGCGGTGATGTTCCAGCGCCTGGCGGGGTTCGAGGCGACGCATGTGCCCTATCGCGGCTCCTCGCCCGCGGTGGCGGCACAGCTTGCCGGGGAGTTCGACTTCCTGTTCGACACCACGGCCACCTCCACCGCGCATGTACGGAGTGGCGCCTTCCGTGCCCTCGGTGTCAGTTCCGCCCGCCGTGCCTCCGCCCTGCCGGAGGTGCCGACGCTGCAGGAAGGCGGCGTGCCGGGCTATGATGTCAGCGTGTGGAACGCGATCTTCGTCCACACCCGTAGCCCGGCGCCGGTGGTGGAACGGCTGCAGCAGGCCTTCAACCAAGCCATGGACGAGACGACGCAGAACCGGCTGCGCGGCGCCTTCGTGGACCCGCTGCTGATCCCCACCGCCGAATTGCCGCAATGGCTGGCCCGTGAGACCGAGCGCTGGAAGCAGATGTCGCGCGACGCCAGGATCTCGGTGGATTAATGGCGGCGGAGTCTATCGGCAGCGCCGCGGCGCTGTGCCATCTCCGCCGCGACCCGGTGCTGAAGCCGGTGATCCGGCAGATCGGCGCCTGTTCGCTGCAACTGGCGAAGCGCGAGCCCTATGAGGCGCTGGTCCGCGCCATCGCGCATCAGCAGGTGCATGGCCGGGCGGCCGAGGCGATCCTCGGCCGCTTCCTGGCGCTGTTCCCGGACCATGCCTTCCCGCCGCCGGAGCTGGTTCTGGCCACCGCGCCGGAAGTGCTGCGCGGCTGCGGCTTCTCCGGCAGCAAGATCGCCGCGATCCGCGACATCGCGGAGAAATCCGCAGGCGGGTTGGTGCCGACCCGCCGCGCCAGCCACCGGCTGAGCGACGAGGCGCTGATCGAGCGGCTGGTCGCCATCCGCGGCGTCGGCCGCTGGACGGTGGAGATGCTGCTGATCTTCACCCTGGGCCGGCCGGACGTGCTGCCGGTGGACGATTTCGGCGTGCGCGAGGGCTTCAAGGTGGCAGCCAGGCTGGAGGCGCAGCCAAAACCCAAAGCGCTGGCCGAGATCGGTGCGGCCTGGGCGCCCTATCGCAGCACCGCTGCCTGGTATCTCTGGCGCGCCGCCGATGCGGCGAAGCGCAGCACCTTCAAGCCGCAGTAAGGAAGGGCTCCACCGCAGCCAGGAATTCCGCCGGCTTCTCGGCATGCAGCCAGTGCCCGGCGCCCTTCAGCGTCACCAGCTTCGCCGCCGGGAACAAGGCGCGGATGCGGCTGCGGTGCTGCGGCTGGACGTAGTCCGAACGCTCGCCGAGCAGGAACAGGGTCGGGCCTTCGTAGCGCGCATCGGTTTCGATGAAGCTTTCCAGTTGCGGCACCGCCGCGGCGATCTCCGCCAAGCCGAGCCGCCAGGAGGGCGGGTTGTGCGCCAGTTGCAGGTTCTGCAGCAGGAAGGCGCGCACCGTGGCATCCGGCACCTTCTCCACCAGCGCCGCATCGGCTTCCCGCCGGGTCAGGCCAGGGTGCAGTTCCAGCCCCTGCAAAGCGGCCACCACCGGCCCCTGGCGCGGCGGATAGGCGACCGGCGCGATATCGGCCACCACCAGCCGGGTCACTGCCTGCGGCCGCGCCAGGGCCAGGGCCATGGCGGTCTTGCCGCCCATGGAATGGCCGAGCACCGCCGCCGGCAGGGCGTCCAGCGCCGCCAGGGTTTCCGCCACATCCGCGGCCATGGTCGCATAATCCATGGCGGCGCCGTGCGGGCTGGCGCCATGGTTGCGCAGGTCCAGCGCAATCACCCGGTGCCGCGCCGCCAGATGTCGCTGCATGGTGCCCCAGTTGCGCGCCGCGCCGAACAGCCCGTGCAGCAGCACCAGCGGCGAACCTTCCCCGGCCTCGGTTGCGTTCAGGATCATGCCGCCTACCCCCGTGTCGCGAGCCAGACGCTGAGGCCGATCAACGCGCCGCCCGCCACCATGTCCCAGCCCAGCGCCTCATGCAGCCACAGGGCCGAAAGCAGCACGCCGATGGCCGGCGCCAGCAGGAAGCCGACCGAAACCACCGAACCCGGCAGCCTGCGCCCTGCCTCGATCACCGCCCAGGTGCCGACCGGCGCCACGAAGCCGCCAACGAAACCCGCCTGCCACCAGGCCGCAGGCCCAATGCCGCCCGAGGGCTCCCGCCACAGCGCCAGGGGCAGCAGCACCAGGGCACCGAGGCCGAAGCACCAGGGCAGCAGGCTCAGGATCGAACTGTGCGGCGGCCAGAGCCGGGTGACCAGGATGGCGATGCTCCAGGCCAGGCTGGCGGCCAGCAGCAAGGCATAGCCCAGCAGCATGGACCAGGAACCGCCTTCGATGGTCCAGGGCGCCATCAGCACCAGGGCGCCGGCCAGCCCCACCCCCGCAGCCAGCCAGCGCAGCGGCGGCACGCTTTCGCGCAGCACCAGCACGGAAAGCGGCGTCAGCCAGAAGATGGTGACATTGGCCAGGATGGCGGTGCGCCCGGCCGGCACCAGGGCCAGCGCCAGGTGCGACAGCGCGAAGAAGCCACCCAATTGCAGCAGGCCGATCGCCGTCACGCTCGGCAGGTCCCGCGCCGCCGGCAGGCGCAGCCGGCCCAGCAG
>JAEWCI010000090.1 GCA_023390705.1 Pseudomonadota bacterium | reverse complement strand
GCCCTGCTGCGCCCCGCCGGGCTTGGCGTGCTCGGCCTCGGCGCCCTGGTGGCGCTCGGCGCCGGGGTGATGGCCATGGACCCCGCCGGGCGGCTCGCGGCGCTGGCCGGCAGCACCGCCGAACTCGGCAAGCTCGCCGGGCTCTCGGTGCAGGAAGTGATCCTGGAAGGCAGCCGCAACGTGCCGCCGGAACTGGTGCGCGCCGCGGTCGGCGTGACCCGCGGCGACCCGATCCTCGCCTTTTCCCCCCAGGCGGCGCGGGAGAGGCTGGAGAGCATCGCCTGGATCGAGCGCGCCCATGTGGAGCGCCGCCTGCCCAGCCGCATCCTGGTGCGGATCGAGGAGCGCGCGCCCTTCGCCGTCTGGCAGCACAACAACCGCTTCTCGGTCATCGACCGCGCCGGCAACGTCATCAGCGAAAGGCTGAACGCCTTCGGCGACCTGCCGCTCGTCGTCGGCGCCGGGGCGGAAAAGCTGGCGGCGCCGATGGTGGACCTGGTGCACGGCATCCCGGAACTGCGCGAGCGCACCCAGGCGCTGGTGCGGGTGGGCGAGCGGCGCTGGAACCTGCTGCTGCGCAGCGGCGCCGATGTGCTGCTGCCGGACGGCCAGGAAGCCGCCGCCCTGGCGCGGCTGGCGGAATTGCAGCGCAGCCAGCGCCTGCTGGACCGCCCGGTGCTGGCCATAGACCTGCGCCTGCCGGACAAGCTGGTGCTGCGCCTGCCGCCGCAGGAGCAGAACCAGGCCGCGCCCCGCACCAGGAACGTGCGGGGATGAACCAGCTCGTCCGCCAGCCCCCGGTCATCGATCCGCCCGCCCCTGGCCGCCGCCGCCGCGGCGCCCGCAGCGGCACCTTCGGCGTGATCGATATCGGCTCCACCAAGGTGGTCTGCCTGATCGCCCGGGTGGAAGGGGATGGCGACCCGCGCGTGCTGGGCTTCGGCTGGCAGCGCGCCCGCGGGGTGAAGGCCGGCAACATCGTGGACCTGGAGGAAGCGGAAAAGGCGATCCGCGCCGCGGTCGGCCAGGCCGAGGAAATGGCCGACACCCAGTTGAAGGGCGTGATCGCCAATCTTTCCTGCGGCCAGCCGGAATCCCGCCTGTTCACCATCCAATGGCCGATCGGCGGCCGCGCGGTGACCGAGGCGGATCTCCGCGCCATCATCAACGAGGGCCGCCGCCGCGGCCCCGGCGCCGACCAGGCGGCCGAGGGGCGGGAGACCGTGCACGCCTTCCCGCTCGGCTTCACCGTGGACGCCACGCCGGGCGCCGCCGACCCGCGCGGCATGATCTGCGAGACGCTGACCGCCCGGCTGCACATGGTGGATGCCGCCTCGGCCTCGCTGCGCAACCTCGGCGCCGCGCTGATGCGCTGCGACCTCGAGGTGGAGGAGCTGGTCTCCGCCCCCTTCGCCGCCGGCCTGGCGACCCTGGTGGAGGACGAGAAGCAGCTCGGCTGCACGGTCATCGACATGGGCGGCGGCACGACGAGCCTGGCGGTCTTCGCCGAGGGCAACCTGGTGCACACGGCGCAGTTGCCGGTCGGCGGCTGGCACGTCACCAACGACCTGGCGCGCCTGCTCTCCACCCCCGTGGCCCATGCCGAACGGCTGAAGACGCTGCATGGCGGCGTGCTCAGCGCGCCGGAGGACGAGAAGGAATGGCTGCCCGTCCCCCAGGTGGGGGAGGAGGAGGACCAGATCGCCCGCGTGCCCCGCGCCATGGTGGTCGGCATCATCCGCCCGCGGCTGGAGGAAACCTTCGAGATGGTGCGGGACCGGCTGGAATCGGCCGGGCTGGAGCAGGAGATGGGCCGCCGCGTGGTGCTGACCGGCGGCGCCAGCCAATTGGTGGGCGTGCGGGAACTCGCGGCGCGGGTGCTGGAGCGCCAAGTGCGGCTCGGCCGGCCGCACATGGTGCGTGGCCTGCCGGAAACCGCTTCCGGCGCCGGCTTCGCCGCGCCGCTCGGCCTGCTGGCCTGGGGTGCCGGCGAAGGCCGCCCGCTGCTCGACATCGCCCCGGGGGTCGAACGACCCGGCGGGCTGTTCCGCCGCTTCGTCAACTGGCTCCGGGACCGCGCCTGATGCCCTGGCATACTTCCCGACCAGTGAGCGACAAAGAACCTGTGGATCATTCGATCCGGGTCGTTTCAACCGCGAGACGCGAATCGTCAGCGCCGATTACCTTCTTCCGCCCAGGAGGCCCTCCCGCATGACCCTGAACCTCACCCTGCCGGTAGCGCAGCACACCGATTTCAGCCCCCGCATCACGGTGATCGGGGTTGGTGGCGGCGGCACCAACGCGGTCAACAACATGATCGCCATGGGCCTGGACGGCGTGGAATTCGTCGTGGCCAACACCGACGCGCAGTCGCTGATGCATTCCAAGTCGGAACGCCGCGTGCAGCTCGGCCCGCACCTGACGCAGGGCCTGGGCGCCGGCGCCAAGCCGGAGATCGGCCGCGCCGCCGCCGAGGAAGCGACGGAGGAGCTGGCCCGCCACATCGATGGCAGCCACATGGTCTTCATCACCGCCGGCATGGGCGGCGGCACCGGCACCGGGGCGGCGCCGGTCATCGCCCGCATGGCGCGGGAGCGCGGCGTGCTGACCGTGGGCGTGGTCACCAAGCCCTTCGACTTCGAGGGGCCGAAGCGCAAGCGGGCGGCGGATGCCGGCATCGAGGAGCTGCAGTCCTTCGTGGACACGCTGATCATCATCCCGAACCAGAATCTGTTCAGGATGGCGAATGAGCGCACCACCTTCGCCGAAGCCTTCAAGATGGCCGACACCGTGCTCTACATGGGCGTGCGCGGCGTGACGGACCTGATGGTCAACCCCGGCGTGGTGAACCTGGACTTCGCCGATATCCGCACGGTCATGGCGGAGATGGGCAAGGCAATGATGGGCACCGGCGAGGCGGAGGGCGACGACCGCGCGGTGAAGGCGGCGGAAGCCGCGATCAGCAACCCGCTGCTGGAGGACACCTCCATGCACGGCGCCAAGGGCGTGCTGATCAACATCACCGGCGGCTTCGACATGACGCTGTTCGAGGTGGACGAGGCGACCAACCGCATCCGCAAGGAAGTGGACGAGGAAGCCAACATCATCTTCGGCTCCTCGATCGACGAGACGATGAACGGCCGCCTCCGCGTGAGCGTGGTGGCCACCGGCATTGACGCGGTGCCTGTTGTCGCCGCCCAGCCGGCGGCCAAGCCGGAAGGGCTGACGGTGGTGCCCGGTGGCCGCGCCACCGCCACCCGCCCCGGGGTTGCCGCCCCGGCT
>JAEWCI010000069.1 GCA_023390705.1 Pseudomonadota bacterium | reverse complement strand
GGGTGGCGGCGCGCAGCAGGGGCGCCAGCGCCGCGGCCTCATCCAGGCGGTGCAGGCGGCGCAACTCGGCGCGATCTTCCCCGGCGGGCGCCGTGGCGAGGGTGTCCGGCATCGCGGCCTCCAGACTGCGCCCCATGGCATGGGCTGCCGGCGGGGGCGTGGTGGAGAGATGGGGAGCGGGAGCGCGCGGCGCATCCCGGGCCTTGCTTTCTCAGCCTTTCTGGGTCGAGAGCAGGATGCTCGTCTCGGTATGCGCCACGCCTTCCAGCATGCGGATGCGGTTCAGCGCCTGGTCGAAGGCTTCCAGGCTTCCGGCCGCGAGTTCGGCGATGATGTCCCAGCGGCCGTTGGTGCTGTGCAGCGCCCGCACCTCCGGGAAGCCCCTGAGTGCCCGCAGGACACCGGCCGCGGACCGGCCATGGATCTCGATGGCCATGATGGCGCGCACCGCGACGCCCACATCCTCCGCCTCCGCGCCGAGGCGAAGGGTGAAGCCCTGGATCACCCCGGCGCGCAGCAGGCGCGCGATCCGGTTCTGCACGGTGCCGCGCGAGACGCCGAGCGCCGCGGCAAGGCTGGAGGCCGGGCGGCGCGCGTCGCTGCGCAGCAGGGCGATCAGGCGGCGGTCGGTGTCGTCGAGTTCCATGGCGGCATCCTGGCGATTCGCCAGGCCAGGCTGGCGGTTTGCATGGAATCTGGGGATGGGTTGCCGATTTTTCTGCGGATCGCTGACGCCGCCGCTTGCGATGATGGGTGCCTGGATGGCCTGCCTCCATCCCTGGCGGGCCGGGAGAAGACATGGCGCCGCGCTTCCTCATGACCGACCCCGAGCATTTCGAGGTCGCCTACATCCTCAATCCGTGGATGCGCCCGGTGGCCTGGCGCCGCGATGCGGCGGGCAACCGCGCCGCCGCCCGCGCCGCCTGGGAGGCCCTTGCCGCTGCCCTGCGGAAGGCGGGCGCCGCGATTGAAACCCTGCCGGGAGCCCCGAACCTGCCGGACATGGTGTTCCCGGCCAATGCCGGGATCGTGCTCGATGGACGGGCGCTGCTCTCGCGCTTCCGCTGCCCCGAGCGGCGGCCCGAGGAAGGACGCTTCCGCGAAGCCTTCGAGGCGCTGCGGGCGCGCGGGCTGCTGGAGGAGGTGGCGCAACTGCCCGAGGGCGTCTTCCAGGAAGGCGCCGGGGACTGCATCTGGGATGCCGCGCGGGGCCATTTCTGGGCCGGATACGGCCAGCGCTCCCTGCGCGAGGCAATCCCGCGCGTGGAGGCGTTCTTCGGCCTTGAGGCGGTGGCGCTGGAACTCGTCTCGCCGCGCTTCTACCACCTCGATGTCTGCTTCTGTCCCCTGCCCGGGGGCGAGGTGCTGTTCCACCCGGGCGCCTTCGCGCCGGCCTCCCTTGGCGCCATCCGCGACCGCGTGCCCGCGGCGCTGCGGATCGAGGCGACGGCGGAGGAGGCCGGCCTGCTCTGCCTGAATGCCGTCGCGGTCGGCCGGACGGTAGTGATGGCCCGCGCCGCGCCGCGGCTTCGCGCGGCCCTGGCCGAGCGTGGCTATCGCTGCGTCGAACTCGACCTGTCGCCCTTCATCCTTGCGGGCGGCGCGGCCTTTTGCATGACGCTCCGGCTCGACCGGAGCTCGGCCGAGGCGGCGGAAGCAGCACGGGCTTCCGGCGCCCTGACCCTGGGAGCCTGAACGCCACGAGAACCGAGGAGCATCGCCATGCCTGACACGATCATCGTCCCCGGGACCGGGCGGGAGCGCTACGACCATATCGGCATCGAGGAACGGTTCGGTGCCCACAACTACCAGCCGCTCGACGTGGTCCTCGCCCGTGGCCAGGGGGTCTGGGTCTGGGACGTGGACGGTAACCGCTACCTGGATTGCCTTGCCGGTTATTCGGCGGTGAACCAGGGACATTGCCACCCGCGCATCCGCGCGGCCATGGTCGAGCAGTCGGCGCGGCTGACGCTGACCTCGCGGGCCTTCCGCAACGACCAGCTCGCCCCCTATTTCGAGGAACTCTGCGCGCTCACGCGCTCGCACAAGGTGTTGCCGATGAACACCGGCGCGGAAGCGGTGGAGACGGCGATCAAGGCCGTGCGCAAATGGGGCTACGAGGTGAAGGGAGTGCCGGAGGACGCGGCCGAGATCATCGTCTGCGCCAACAATTTCCACGGCCGTACCGTCACCATCATCGGCTTCAGCAGCGACCCCGAGACGCGCGGCGGCTTCGGCCCCTTCACCCCGGGCTTCCGGGCGGTGCCCTTCGGCGATATCGCGGCCATGGAGGCGGCGATGACGGCCAACACCGTCGCGGTGCTGCTGGAGCCGGTCCAGGGCGAGGCGGGCGTCGTCATTCCGCCGCCCGGCTATCTGCGCGGGGTCCGCGACCTGTGCACGCTGCGCGGCGTCACGATGATCCTGGACGAGATCCAGACCGGGCTGGGCCGCACCGGCAGGATGCTGGCCGAGGAGCATGAGGGCGTGGAGGCCGATGTGACACTGGTCGGCAAGGCGCTGTCCGGCGGCTTCTATCCGGTTTCCGCGGTGCTCTCGAACACCGAGGTCCTCGGCGTGCTGCAGCCGGGGCAGCATGGCAGCACCTTCGGCGGCAATCCGCTGGCCTGCGCGGTGGCGCGCGCCGCGCTGCGGGTGCTGACCGAGGAGGGCATGGTGGAGAATGCGGCGCGGATGGGTGAATACATGCTCGCCGGGCTGCGGGCCATTGGCGGCGGCCGGATCAGGGAAGCGCGCGGGCGCGGGCTGATGCTGGCCGG
>JAEWCI010000068.1 GCA_023390705.1 Pseudomonadota bacterium | reverse complement strand
CGGCCGGGCAGGCCGGGGCGGGGGTCATGGAACAGGCCCCGCACGCCGGCGCGTGCGGGGCTTTTTCATCTCCGCCGGATCAACGCATGGCGGCGCGCAGCGTGTTCTCCATCTCGGTCAGGATGGTGGCGTCGTCGATGGTGGGCGGGACCACGTAATCCTCGCCATCGGCGATCTTGCGCAGCGTGGCACGCAGGATCTTGCCGCTGCGGGTCTTGGGCAGGCGGCCGACGACCTGCACGTCCTTGAAGGCCGCCACCGGGCCGATCCTCTCCCGTACCAGCGCGACCAGTTCCCGTGCGATGACGGCTTCATCCCGCGCCACGCCGGATTTCAGCACCACCAGGCCGAGTGGCACCTGGCCCTTCAGGCTGTCCTTCACCCCGACCACGGCGCATTCCGCGACATTCTGGTGGCTGGCCAGGACCTCCTCGATCGCGCCCGTGCTCAGGCGGTGCCCGGCGACATTGATGATGTCGTCGGTCCGGGACATCACCCAGACATAGCCCTCGGCATCCACCATGCCGGCATCGCCGGTGTTGTACCAGCCGGGGAAGGCTTCCAGGTAGCTTTCGCGGAAGCGGTCATCGGCCCGGTAGAGCGTCGGCAGGCAGGCCGGGGGCAGGGGAAGCTTCACCGCGAGCGAGCCGATCTGCCCGGGGGCTACCGGCTGCCCGGCCTCGTCCAGCGCCTGCACTTCGTAACCCGGGCTGGGCTTGCCGCCGCTGCCGGGCCTCATCTCGAACAGGCCTAGGCCGCGGAAGCCGCCGGTAATGGCCCAACCGGTCTCCGTCTGCCACCAATGGTCCACCACCGGCTTGCCAAGCAGATCGGCGATCCATACCTGGGTCGGCGGGTCGCAGCGTTCGCCGGCCAGGAACAGGGCATCCAGCTTCGAGAGGTCATAGGTCTTCAGCAGGGTGCCGTCCGGGTCCTCCTTCTTGATCGCCCTGATGGCCGTGGGCGCGGCGAACAGCACCTTCACCCCATGCTGCTGGCAGACCCGCCAGAAGGTGCCGGCATCCGGCGTGCCGACAGGCTTGCCTTCGAAGATGATGGTCGTGCACCCGGCCAGCAGCGGCGCATAGACGATGTAGCTGTGGCCCACCACCCAGCCGACATCACTGGCCGCCCAGTACACGTCGCCCGGCCGCACGCCATAGACCATGCTCATGGAATTATGCAGCGCCACGGCATGGCCGGCATTGTCGCGCAGCACGCCCTTCGGCTTGCCCGTCGAGCCGCTGGTGTAGAGGATGTAGAGCGGATCGGTGCCCGCCACCAGCACGCAGGGGTGCGGCTCGCCGGCAGCCTCGGCTTCGAGCCAGTCCTCATCGCGGCCGGGCTGCAGTGGCGCGGCCAGCGCTTCCCGCTGCAGGATCAGGCAGCTATCCGGCTTGTGCGGGGAAAGAGCGATCGCCGCATCCAGCAGCGGCTTGTAGGCCACCACCCGCCCCGGCTCCAGCCCGCATGAGGCGGACAGGATGAGCTTCGGCTGGGCGTCGGCGATTCGCGCCCCCAGCTCGGCCGCGGCCAACCCGCCGAACACCACGGAATGCACCCCCCCCAACCGGGCGCAGGCAAGCAAGCCGATGGCGGCTTCAGGCACCATGGGCATGTAGATGATGACGCGGTCGCCCCTGGCCACGCCGCGCGCCGCCATGGCGCCGGCCAGCCGGGCCACGCGCTGCTGCAATTCGGCATAGGTGAGGCTCTCGACCCGGCCAGTCATCGGGCTGTCCCAGATGATGGCGGCCTGGGCGCCGCGGCCGGCCTCCACATGGCGATCCACCGCATTGTGGCAGGTGTTCAACAGGCTGTCCGGAAACCAGCGGCCATAGACGCCCTGGCCGGCATCGAAGCTGCGGCTCGGGGGGCGATCCCAGTCAATGCCCCGGGCGGCGGCCCCCCAGAAGGCCTCCGGGTCCCGCCGCCAGGCGGCGTAGGTGCTGTCATAGCGGCTGGCTTCGGTCATGCCTGCCTCCCGTCTCCATCCCAGGCCTTGAGCATGGTCGCGCTGCCGGTCTGAGGGAAGGGGCCAGCGCTCCGGCAAGAAAAAGGGCGCCAGGGAGATCCTCCCTGGCGCCCCTCTTGGAGCTTCCCGGCTCAGACCCGGGCGCGGGCGGCACCGGGCGGCGGTGCCGGTCCGGCCTCGGTGGCGAAGATGTCGCGGTCCTTGGTTTCCGGCACGAAGAAGAGGCCGATCACCACCGTCATCAGCGCGATGACGATCGGGTACCACAGGCCGTAATACACGTCGCCGGTCTGCGCTATCATGGCGAAGGAGGTTGCCGGCAGCAGGCCGCCGAACCAGCCATTGCCGATATGGTAGGGCAAGGACATGGAGGTGTAGCGGATGCGGGTGGGGAAGAGCTCCACCAGCGCCGCGGCGATCGGGCCATAGACCATGGTGACGTAGATCACCAGAATGGTCAGGACCAGGATCAGCACGGCCGGCTGTTCGCGGAAGATGTCGAAGGGGCTCGACATCTTCACGACCGTCGGGTTGGAGGCTGCGGGGTAGCCAGCCGCGCTCAGCGCCTGGGAAATCTCGCTGTTGAAGCGCGCCGCCGCCGGGCCACGCTGTTCGGCCGGCATGTTGAGCAGTTGCGGCGCCTCGACGGTCGTGCCGCCGATGCGCACCGCCGCGCCTGCCCGGCCAGGTGCCGACTCGACGGAATAGTTGACGGAGGCACGGGCCAGGGCGGCCTTCGCCACGTCACAGGCCGTGGTGAATTGCGCCGTGCCGGTGGGATTGAACTGGAAGGAGCAATTGTCCTTGTCCGTCACGACCTGCACGGAGATCTCGGAATGCGCCCGGTACAGCGCCGGGTTGGCTTCCGCGCTCAGCAGCTTGAAGAGCGGGAAATAGGTCAGCGCCGCGATCAGGCAGCCACCGAGGATGATGGGCTTGCGGCCGATCTTGTCGGAAAGCCAACCGAAGAAGACGAAGCCACCCGAGCCCAGCAGCAGCGACCAGGCGATCAGCATATTGGTGGTGAAGGGATCCACCTTCAGCACTTGGCCAAGGAAGAACAGGGCATAGAACTGGCCCGTGTACCAGACCACCGCCTGGCCGGCGACCAGGCCGAGCAGGGCGAAGAGGGCGATCTTGGCATTGCGCCACTGGCCGAAGGCTTCGGAGATCGGCGCCTTGGAGTGCTTGCCTTCCGCCTTCATCTTCTGGAAGGCCGGGCTCTCCTCCATCTGCATACGGATCCAGACGGAGATGCCGAGCAGGGCGACGGAAACCAGGAAGGGAATGCGCCAGCCCCAGGTCCGGAAGGCATCATTGCCGACCGCCAGCTGGGTGAACAGGATCACCAGCAGGGAAAGGAACAGGCCCGCGGTCGCGGTGATCTGGATGAAGCTGGTGTAGAAGCCCCGCCTGCCATTCGGCGCATGTTCCGCAACATAGGTCGCGGCGCCGCCATATTCGCCGCCGAGCGCCAGGCCCTGCAGCAGGCGCAGGATGATGAGGATGATCGGCGCGAGGATGCCGATGCTGTCCGAGGTGGGCAGTATGCCGACCAGGAAGGTCGAGGTGCCCATGATGAGGATGGTGACGAGGAAGGTGTATTTCCGGCCTACCAGGTCACCAAGGCGGCCGAATACCAGGGCGCCGAAGGGCCGCACCAGGAAGCCCGCGGCGAAGGCCAGCAGGGCGAAGATGTTGCGGGTGGTCTCGGGGAACTGGCTGAAGAAATTGGCGCCGATGACGGCAGCCAAGGAACCATAGAGATAGAAGTCGTACCATTCGAATACGGTGCCGAGCGAGGAGGCCAGGATGACCTTTCGCTCCTCGGCGGTCATCGGCCTTGTTCTTGCACCGCCTGCGGCTGTTTGCGTCGCCATCCCTTGCCTCTGTTTCGGCTGTTCGTTCCGCGCCTGCGGAAGGGAGGGCGCCGCGGCGTAAAGCCGACAGCTTCATTCCCGCGCATGGCCACGGTGCATAAACACTCATGATCGGGAAGCGGAGCGTCAATCAAATGATACTTAAATCGGCGTCATGAAGGCAAGGGTTCATATAACAATTTAGCAATCATAAAGACGATCGCGCCGATAGCATCAACGGAATGCGAGTGGCCTGCCGAGCCAAGGTGACGCCAAGGCGAATACCGGAGAAGAAGGTATGGGAGGCTGGCCCGCTCAAGGAAGTAGCGGCTGGCCGGCGATACGGGGCTGGGCAAACCGGTTGCCCTTGGCGCCCGGGCCTGCCTCCGGCTCCTGTCACCCTGGTGCCGCTTTACCCGCACCGTCGGGGATCAGGGAGAGGAAAGTGGAAAAGATAAATTTTCTTTCATTAAATTTCACACCGGGTCAGCGGGTATCGGTATGACCCGGCGGCGCTTGCCTTGCCGTAGGCAGGCCGGGCCTCACCTGATCAGGCCACGAACCCGGCCAAGCTGTCCGAGATCGGCGATCAGTTCTTCCCCGGCTTGCGGTGCCTTGCCTGGGCCGAGAAGGGCGAGCAGCAGGGCGCCGGCCGGCAATCCGCCGGCTTCCCGGGCTGCCCCAGCGGCGCGGCCCAGCGCCGCCATCGCATCCATCGGCACCGCGCGCACCCGCCTGCCGCGGTTGCGGCGCAATGCAACCGGCACCATGCCTTCCGGCGGCCTTCTGGCGGCGCCAAGCAGCACCAGCCCCAATCCGCCGAGATCGGCGGCGTGGCAGGCATCGTCCGCCGCCCCCTGGGCGAAGCGGCTGGCGCTGATATCCAGCGCCGGATGCAGGCTGGCGAAGCGCGGCGGCGAGGCACCGGGTTCCAGCGGTGCAGCGAGCAGGCCGGCGATGCCCGGCCTGGCCCGGGCATGCGGCAGGGCACCCAGGGCCAGCACCGCGCCATCGCGCAGCAGCCTGGCTTCAAGCAATGGGCCGGGCACCTCCCGGCCCTGCGGCCCGGGACCCAGGCGCAGCCCGCAGGCCACGAGGCCCAATTCCTCCAGCACCAGGGCGGCAATTTCCTGGCCCTGCGCGACCGTGGCAGGGGCAAGCTCCGCCGGCAGCGGCGCCAGCGGATTGCCGCTTTCGATGGCTTCCGCCAGCCAGCGGACCACCGGCGGCAACGCCGGGGCGGATTGCGCCTCGCTCACTCGCGCAGCATCTCCTCTTCCTGGAAGCCGCCGCTGGGCGGGGCTTCCAACTGGATCGGCGCACCTTCCAGGGTCGGGTTGCTGTAGAGCTGTTCCGGCAACCAGGTGACCAGGCCGGGGAAGAAGTAGACGCAGACCATGCAGAACAGGACGATGTAGATGAAGGGCATGCAGCCCTTGAAGATGTCCTCCAGCCTGACATGCTTCGGTGCCACGCCCTTCAGGTAGAAGGCGGCCATGGCAACGGGGGGAGAGAGGAAGCTGGTCTGCAGGTTCAGCGCGATCATCACCCCGAAGAACAGCGGATCAACCCCGAAGTCATCGAGCAGCGGCAGGAAGATGGGCACGAAGATGACGATGATCTCGGTCCATTCCAGCGCCCAGCCGAGCACGAAGATCAGCGCCTGGGCCAGCAGCATGAAGGTGAACTGGTTCAACGGCAGCGACTTGAAGAACTCCTCCACCAGTTGCTGCCCGCCGAGATAGCCGAAGACCGAGGAGAAGATGGCGCTGCCGACGAACAGCCAGCAGACCATCGCGCTGGTCCGCGCGGTGAGGAACACGCTCTCCTTCAGCTTGGCGAAGGTGAAGCTGCGATAGAGGACGGCCAGCACCACCGAGCCGAGGGAGCCCATCGCCGCCGCCTCGGAGGGGGTGGCAAGGCCCATCAGGATGGCGCCCAGCACCATGGCGATCAGCGCCGCCAGCGGCAGGAAGGAGGTCAGGAGGGAGATCAGGATGGTGCCGAAGGGCACCGCCACCGCATCCGGCGGCAGGCGCGGCGCCATCGAAGGCTTCAGCAGGCCGATGCCCATGGCGTAGAGGATGTAGAGCCCGGACAGCATCACGCCCGGGATGAAGGCGGCGGCATAGAGCTGCACCACGGAAACGCCGGCCGTCGCGCCGAACAGGATCAGCATGATGGAGGGCGGGATGAGGATGCCGAGGCACCCGCCCGCGGCTACCACGCCGGAAGCGAGCTTCACGTCGTAGCCGGCGCGCAGCATGGCGGGGAAGGCCAGCAGCCCCATCAGCGTCACCACCGCGCCGACGATCCCCGTGGCGGTGGCGAAGAGCGCGCAGGTGGCCAGGGTCGCGACCGCGAGGGAGCCCGGGATGTTGCCGCTGGCCATCTGCAGGCTGCGGAACAGGCGGTCCAGAATATTCGCCCGTTCGATGATGTAGCCCATGAAGACGAAAAGCGGCACGCTGATCAGCACGTCATTCGCCATGATGGCGTATGTGCGCTGCACCAGCAGGTCGAAGATGCGATCCTGCATGCCGAGATAGCCGAAGAACAGCCCCATCGCCATCAGGGTGAAGGCGATGGGAAAGCCCAGCATGATGAAGAACAGGAAGAGGAAAAGCTGGGTGAGGCCCAGCACGCCGTCGCTCATCGGCCGGACCCCTCGACATCGCCGGGCTTTTCCCGGTGCAGCGCCATTTCCTGTGCCAATTGCTCGGCGCCCTTGGCTTCGGCGGCGGCGAGGATCTGCTGCTCCATCTCCTCCACATCCGCCAGGCGCTGCGGCCACTGGCCGCTGCGGATGCACTGGATGCAGCGGACCACTTCCACCGCCCCCTGCAGCAGCAGCAGGAAGCCCACCACCGGGATGAGGAATTTGAAGGGCCAGATCACCGGGCCGGAGGGGCTGAACATGCTCCGCTCGTTCTGCCGGAAGCTGTCGGCGAAGAAGTGCCAGCCGGAAATCATGAAGGCGAAGATCGCCGGGAAGAAGAACAGCAGGTAGAGCACCAGGTCGAACCAGGCCTGCCGCCGCGGCGGGAAGTTGCGGTAGAGGAAGTCACCGCGGACATGGCCGTTGCGCGAGAGGGTATAGGCCCCCGCCATCATGAACAGCGTGCCGTAGAGGATGTAGGAGACGTCGTAGCCCCAATTGGTCGGGGCGCGGAAGGCATAGCGCGCCACCACCTCATAGACCACCACGCCGGTCAGCAGGAGGATGCACCACGCGAAGATCTGGCCGACCAGGGTGCTGAACCGGTCTATGCCGAGCAGCAGGCGCTGCATGGTTTGGTTTCCCTTCCGGGCGCCCGGCCGGCCCCTGGACATGCGAACCCCGCCGCCCGGTTCTGCCGGGGCGGCGGGGCAATACTGTTCCGGTGTCAGCCCTGGCGGGCGAAGAAGTGGTTGTAGGCAACCACCGGGCTGGCTTCATAGCGCAGGAAGAAATTGCCCACCCGGCGGCACCAGTCGCGCTGGCTGTCGCAGATCTTCTTGAAGAAGGGACCGTTGGCCGGAGAGGAGTTGTCGGCCTCCAGCCGCTGGATCACCTTGTCCCAGGCCCGCAACTGGGCTTCCAGTACCGGCCGCGGCGTGGGGCGCACCTGCACGCCCTGGCGCTGGGACAACTCCAGCAGGTCCTTGGAATAGCGGTCCTGCAGCTTCCAGCTCATATCGGCCGAAGCGGCCTCGGCGGCGTGGCGCAGCAGCGCCTGCAACTCGGCGGGCAGGGCGTCGTGCTTGGCCTTGTTGAACAGGATCTCGAAGCATTCCACCTTCTGGTGGTAGCTCTGGATCATGTAGACCTTGGCGACATCGGGGAAGCCGAGCACGCGGTCCGAGGAGGGGTTGTTGAACTCGGCGCCGTCGATCACCCCGCGTTCCAGCGCCGGCACGATCTCGCCTCCGGGCAGGGCCACCACGGCAGCACCCAATTCCTGGAACAGGTCGGTGGCCAGGCCGACGGTACGGTACTTAAGGCCGCGCAACTGTTCCGCCCGCTCGACCGGGTTCTTGAACCAGCCAAGCGGCTGGGTCGGCATCGGGCCGGACATGAAGCCGACGACATTCACCTTCAGGATGTCGCCCAGCAGTTCCTTGTACAGGGCCTCGCCGCCGCCATAGTAGAACCAGCCGAGGAACTGGTTGGCATCGCCGAACCAGGGCGGCGTCGTCCCGAACAGGCTGAAGGCCTTGTTCTTGCCGAACCAGTAGGCGGAGACGCCGTGGCCGCCATCCAGCGTGCCGGCATTCACCGCATCCAGCAACTGGAAGGCGCCGACCACGGCGCCGGCCGCAAGCAGTTCGAGCCGCAGCCTTCCGCCGGCGATCCGGTTCACCCGCTCGACATAGTCCTGGGCATATTCATGGAAGATGTCGCGCTGCGGCCAGGTGGACTGGAAGCGCAAAGTCACCGTCTGGGCGCGGCTGACATTGGGCTTTGCCAGGACGGCTGCGCCAGCCGCGCCGATGGCGGCGGCCTTCAGCAGGCCGCGGCGGGCCGGGGTAGGGGTGGAGCCGTCCGACATTGTTTTCTCCCATTCTTCCGACGCCAATTCCCTTTGTAGACGTCGGCTTCCCGCTGGTTCAGATACCGGTCGGCTTTACCAACCGCAACGGGATTGATGGGGCGGCATCCAACACCGCGTGTTGTCACTGACGCGGTTTCGGCGCATTATTTCGTCACGAAAGCCTTTTCGAGCACATAGCTGCCCGGCTGGGAATTGTTGCCCTCGACGAAGCCGCGGGTTTCCAGCAGGGGCTTCATATCGGCGTTGAATGCCTCGGAGCCGCAGAGCATCACCCGGTCATGCTCCGGCGTCATCACCGGCAGGCCGAGATCGGCGAAGACCTTGCCCGATTCGATCAGCGTGGTGATGCGGCCCCGGGTCGGGAAGGGCTCGCGCGTTACCGAGGGATAGTAGAGAAGCTTGCCCGCCAGCATCTCGCCAAGGAATTCATGCTGTGGCAACTCATTGGTGATGTAGTCGCGATAGGCCAGTTCCTTGACCTCCCGCACGGTGTGGCAGACCACGACCTTCTCGTATTTCTCGTAGACGTCGGGCTCCCGCATCAGGGACATGAAGGGGGCAAGGCCGGTGCCGGTGGCCAGCAGCCAGAGCGTTCTGCCGGGCAGCAGATTCTCGGTCAGCAGGGTGCCGGGCGGCTTCTTCCCGATCAGCACCGTGTCGCCCACCCGGATATGCTGCAGGCGGGAGGTGAGGGGGCCGTCCTGCACCTTGATGGAGAGGAATTCCAACTCCTCGTCCCAGGTCGGGCTGGCCATGGAATAGGCCCGGACCAGCGGCTTGCCCGCGACCAGCAGCCCGATCATGGCGAACTGCCCGGCCACGAAGCGCATATGCGGGTCGCGGGTGCAGCGGAAGCTGAACAGCCGGTCGGTCCAGTGATGAACCGACGTCACCGTCTCGCCGAAATAGGCGGGCGGGATGGCGGGACGGGCGGCTTCAGCGGCGAGGACGGTGGTGCTCATTGACCCATCTACATGCTGCGGCGCGGCAGAAAGTGCAACAGCGATGCTGGCATCGCCTTGCGGCGGCGAAATCCATGGTCAGGATGCGTCACCCCCAAGGGAGCGCAACGATGCCCGAGAGTGATCCGCCGCTAGGCCCGCCCGTTGACCCGACTCCGCGGCCCCTGCCGGCCCGGATAGCCCATGAGGGCCAATCGGTGCAGTTGGAACCGCTGCATGTCCGCCATGTGCCGGAGCTTTGGCTGGCCGCCCGGACCGGCGACCCGGAGGCCGACCGTGGTTGGGCCTATATGGGCTACGGCCCCTTCCCCAGCGAGGCGGCGCTGCGCTCCTTCGTTGCCGGCTTCGCCACCAGCCACGACCCGATGGCCTGGGCCATCCGGCCCAAGGCGACCGGCACCGCCGATGGCTGGCTGACCCTGATGGACATCCAGCCCGCCAATGCGGCGGTCGAACTGGGCAATATCTGGTTCTCCACGCGCCTGCAGCGCAGCCGTGCCGCCACCGAGGCGATGTTCCTGCTGATGCGCCATGCCATGGATGATCTCGGCTACCGCCGGCTGCTGTGGAAATGCAACGCGCTCAACGCCCCCTCCCGCCGGGCCGCGGCGCGCCTGGGTTTCACCTACGAAGGCGAGTTGCGGGCGCATATGGTGGTGAAGGGCAGGCGGCGGGACAGCAGCTATTTCTCCATCCTGGCCGAGGAATGGCCGGCACGGCGGGATGCCATCGCCGCCTGGCTGGCGGACGAGAATTTCGACGCTGCCGGCAGGGCCCGGAACCCATTGCGACGGACCGGCGGCTGAGCCCTCCGGCTGAAGGCAAGGGCCGTCAGCCTGGTTGCGCCATAAGCCGGCCCGGAGGCTCATCCGGCGGGGGCGCGTGCCCCGGCAGCCGCCCCGGCCTGTCATCCGGTTGTGATTCACCGGGCGATGCCGCAGGCTGCATGGCCGTGACGCCAGAGCATTTCCAAGCCGGGTGGAAACACCCGGCAACCCGGAAAATGCGACAAGACAATAAGCTGGAGCGGTTTTGCCGTGCACGGCCATGGTGAAGCTGCTCCATGCGGTGACAGGGGGCGGAAGACCATGCAGGACACCAGGGAAGATCCCGTCGGGGCCTTCGTCCCGGGACCGCGGGCGGAGATCGCCGGCGCCGCCGGGGGGCCGCTCGCCGGGCTCGGCTTCGCCGTGAAGGATCTCTACGACCTCGCCGGCTGGCCGACGACCTACGGCAATCCGGATTGGGCCCGCACCCATCCGGTTGCCGCCGCCCATGCGCCGGTGGTCGCTTCGCTGTTGCAGGCCGGCGCCTCGCTGCGCGGCAAGACCAAGACCGTGGAACTGGCCTATGGCCTGACCGGCGAGAATGTCTGGCACGGCACGCCGCTGAACCCGGTGGCGCCGGACCGCTTCCCCGGCGGTTCCTCCTGCGGCTCGGCCGCCGCGGTGGCGGCGGGGCTGGTGGATTTCGCGCTCGGTTCGGATACCGGCGGCTCGGTCCGCATCCCGGCCAGCTATTGCGGCATCTTCGGCATCCGCCCGAGCTGGGGGGCGGTGAACCTCACCGGCGCCTGCGGCCTGGCTCCGAGCTTCGACACCGCCGGCTGGTTCGCCGGCCGCGCCAGGGTGCTGGAAGCGGTGGGTGGGGTGCTGCTGCCGCCCGATGCCGGCGGCGGCCCGCTCGGCCCGCTGCTCAAGGTGGAGGATGCCTGGAACAATGCCGAGCCGGCCGTCGCCGCCTCGCTCACCCCCGCGCTGGTGGCGGCGGAGCGGCTGCTCGGCCCGGCCCTGCCGGTGGGGCTGGCACCGGAGGGCCTCGCGACACTCTATGAACATTTCCGCTGCGCCCAGGCCGAGGAAGCCTGGGCCACGCTGGGCAGTTGGATCGAGGCCACCAGGCCGGAATTCGGCCCCGGCGTGAAGGACCGCTTCGCCGCGGCGAAGGCGATGGACCCGGCGAAGGCGGCGGCCGGCCGGGCCTTCCGCCGTGTCATTCAGGCCCGGTTGCGGGCGCTGCTGGCCGGCGGCGCGGTGCTCGCCTACCCGACCTCGCCCGTCCCGGCGCCGCGCCTTGCTGCCACTTTGGCCGAGCAGAACGCAGTGCGGGAGAGGACGATGGGTGTCACCGCCATCGCCGGCCTGGCGGGGCTGCCGGAGGTAACCCTGCCGGCGGCAAGGCCAGAGGGAGCGCCGCTCGGCTTCTCCCTGGTTGCCGGCGCCGGGCGTGACCGTGCCCTGCTGGCGCTGGCGACCGGGCTGGCCGCGGAGATGGGGCTGCCGGTCTAACCGGTAAGCGACAGGCCGGGGCAAACCGCACCGCCCCGGTCCTTCCGGCTTGCCGCCGGCACTTCCGGAAGGCTAGGCATGCGGCATGCTGATCCGCGACGCCACCGCCGCCGACCTGCCGGCGATCACCGCCATCTATGCGCATCACGTCCTGCACGGCACCGGCACCTTCGAGGAAGTGCCGCCGACGCAGGAGGAGATGGCGGAGCGCCTGGAGAAGGTGCAGCGGCATGGCTGGGCCTGGCTGGTGGCGGAAGGCCCCGGCGCCGAGGGGCCGCAGACCGTGCTGGGCTATGCCTATGTTTGCCAGTACCGCGACCGCTCCGCCTATCGCTACAGCGCCGAGGACAGCATCTATGTCCGCAACGACGTGCGCGGCCAGGGTGTTGGCAAGGCGCTGGTGGCCGCCCTGCTGGACCGGGCGGAGGCGGCAGGCTTCCGCCAGATCTTCGCGGTGATCGGCGATTCCGAGAATGTCGGCTCGATCGGCCTGCACCTCTCGTTGGGCTTCCGTCAGGTCGGGATCATGAAATCCGCCGGCATCAAATTCGGCCGCTGGCTGGATGTGGTGCTGATGCAGCGCCCGATCGGCGCCGGCGACCGCAGCCTGCCGGACTGACCCCGGCCTTGGCCACGGTGGCCGGGCGGGATCAGGCCTTCTCCGGAAAGGGCAATCCGGGGAGGAAACAGCATGATCCCGCGCCGCCATCTTGGGCACTTGCCGCGCTGCCCCTGCTTGCCGGCACGATGACCGGGCTGCTCGCCGCCCAGCCGCTGGCGAACGCGAGGCCGGAGGAGGTCGGGCTGGACCCCGGCCGCCTGGCCCGCATCCACCCGGTGATGGAGCGGGAGGTGGCTGGGAACCGGCTGCCCGGCGCGGTCATCATGGTCGCCCGCCGCAGCCGGCTGGCCTGTCAGGCGGCGATTGGCTTCCGGGACAAGGAAGCCGGTACGCCGGTGACGATGGATGCGATCTTCCGCATCTATGACCAAGCCGATGGCCTCGGCAGCCGCGCTGATGCTGGCGGAGGAGGGGCGGCGGCCGGCAGGCCCGGTGAGCCGCCGCACCCTGCCGGCCCTCGAACGGCTGCTGGTCAGTGTCGCCCAGCCCAACGGCGCCCTGGCGCGGATGGGCCATAGGCTGGCCGGGGCCGTGAGGCTGGTAAGGCGGCACATGCCGCCCCTGCTCCCTGCCGTGGCCGGTCAGCCCGCCGGGTGAACACTCCAGCTCTCGCGTTCGTTCAGCATGGCCGGGTCCATGCCGGCGGTGCGCTTGTACTGCATGATGATGGTTTCCAGCTCCTCGCGGGTGGCCACATCCTCCAGCCGCGCGAAGCCGTCCGGGGCGCGTTCGTGCACCAAGTCCATCACCCGGTCCGGGCCGTCGCCGCGATTGGCCTGCACCACCGCGGCGGTGGCGGGGCGGCGGATCGCCTCGTAGCTTTCCAGCGCCGCGGCCCAGTCCGGCCGCGTCGCCAGTTCCCGCGCCAGCATGCGGGCGTCCAGGATGGCCTGGGAGGCACCGTTGGAGCCGATGGGATACATCGGGTGCGCGGCATCGCCCAGCAGCGTCACCCTGCCATGCGTCCAGCGCGGCAGCGGGTCGCGGTCCACCATCGGGAATTCGTACACCGCCTCCGCCGCGCGGATCAGCGCCGGCACGTCCAGCCAGCCGAAATCCCAGTCGGAAAAGAGCGGCAGGAAATCCTCGATGCGGCCGGGGCGGTTCCAGTCCTCCCGCCGCCATTCATGGTCCACGGGGTAGCGCTGCTCGGCGATCCAGTTCACCAGCAACCGGCCATCCGGCAGGGTGGCGACGGGATAGCAGACGAATTTCCGGTCGCGGTGCCCGGCCTGCACCATGGTGGCCCCCGTCAGATAGGGCGGCGCCACGGAAACCGCGCGCCACAGCAGCGCGCCATTCCATTTCGGCGGGCCCTCATCCGGGTGGAAACTGGCGCGCACCACCGAATGGATGCCGTCTGCCGCCACCAGGATATCGCCCTGCGCCGTGCTGCCATCCGCGAAGCGGGCGGTGACGCCGGTTTCGTCCTGGCCGAAGCTGGTGAGGCGGCGCCCGGGATGCAGCCGCGCCGTGCCCAGCCGCTCCGCTACCGCTTCCCACAGCAGCAGTTGCAGCCTGCCGCGATGGATGGAGTATTGCGGCCAGCGATAGCCGGCGGCGCGGCCGCGTGGCTCGGCCCAGATGGTCTGGCCGAAGCGGTTGGCGTAGATGAATTCCCGCGTGGCGATGCCGGTGTCGGCCAGGCGCTCCGCCAGGCCCATCTCCTCCAGCTCCCGCACCGCATGCGGCTGGAGGTTGATGCCGACGCCGAGCGGGCGCATCTCCGCCGCCGCTTCGAAGACCTCCGCTTCGATGCCGGCGGCATGCAGGGCGAGGGCGGTGGCCAAACCGCCGATGCCGCCGCCGATGATGAGGACCCGCATGGGCTGCCCCTCCCGATTGCCACTAGAATGCGCGTCTCGGGACGGGGGACAAGGCATGGACAGCGTGGCACGGCAACTCCGGCAACTCGGCCGGCGCGGGATGCTGCGGGGCGCCGCCGGGCTGGCGGCGCTGGCCGCCTTGCCGGGCTCCGCGGTGGCGCAGGAGGCGGTGGCCGGCAATCCCTTCACCCTGGGAGTCGCCAGCGGCGACCCGCTGCCGGACAGCGTGGTGCTGTGGACCCGCCTGGCCGCGGCGCCGCTGCAACCGGGCGGCGGCATGGGCGGGGCCGTGGTGGCGGTGGGCTGGGAATTGGCGGCGGATGAGGGCTTCCGCCAGGTGGTGCAATCGGGCACCGCGGAGGCGCGCCCCGAATCGGGCCATGCCGTGCATGTGGAGCCGTCCGGGCTGCAGCCGGGGCGGGAGTACTGGTACCGCTTCACCGCCGGCGGCGAGCGCAGCCCAGCCGGCCGCACCCGCACCGCCCCGGCGCCGGGGACCACGCCGGCGCGGCTGCGCTTCGTCAATGCCGGCTGCCAGCGCTTCGACCATGGCTACTTCACCGCCTGGCGCCATGTGGCGGAGGAGGCGCCGCTCGACTTCGTTTTCCATTATGGCGACTACATCTACGAATACGCCATGCGCCAGCCCGGCCAATGGCGCCCGGGGCTGGCGCCGCGCGACCATGCCGGCGGCGAATGCGTGACGCTGGAGGAGTACCGCCGCCGCTATGCGCAATACCATGCCGATGCGGACCTCCAGGCCGCGCATGCGGCGCACCCCTTCATCGCCAGCTTCGACGACCATGAGGTGGAGAACAACTGGGCCGCCGCGCACAGCGCCAAGGCCGGCAGCAGCCCGGAATTCCTGCTGCGCCGCGCCGCCGCCTTCCAGGCCTGGTTCGAGAACATGCCGGTGCGCCGGGCGCTGCGGCCGCGCGGGCCGGACATCCTCATGCACCGCCGCTTCGGCTTCGGCACGCTGCTCGACCTGCATGTGCTGGACACCCGGCAGTACCGCGAGGTGCAGCCCTGCGGCGGCGGCTTCCGCCAGCCCTGCGAAGCCGTGACGCGGCCGGAGGCGCAGATGCTGGGCGCAGCGCAGGAGGACTGGCTGCTGCGCGGTGTGGCCGAATCCCGCGCCCGCTGGCAGGTGCTGGCGCAGCAGGTGGTGATGATGCGCCGGGCGCGGGGTGGCGCCGTCTCCATGGATGCCTGGGATGCCTATCCGGCGGCGCGGGCGCGGCTGGCGGCCGGGCTGCATGCGCGCCGCGCCGATGCGGTGGTGCTGACCGGCGATGTCCATGCCGCCTGGGCGGGGAGCCTGCGCCTGGACCCGCTGGATGCGGCCAGCCCGGGCGTGGCGGCGGAATTCGTCGGCACCTCCATCAGCAGCGGCGGCGACGGCAGCGAGACGGTGGCGAGCACGGCGCAATTCCTGCGCGAGAACCCCCATATCCGATTCTACAACAACCGCCGTGGCTACACCCTGCACGATGCCATGCCCGGCCGGCTGGACGCGGTTTTCCGCGCCGTCGCCCAGGTCAGCCAGCCCGGCGCGGCGCGCGAGGATCGCGGGCATTTCGTGGTCGAGGCCGGGAGGCCGGGTGAGGTGCAGCCGGCCTGAATGGCGTGACGCGAAGGCCGGCCCGCCCTACCCTGGCACCGGGAAACACCAGGGAAAGACCGCCATGGCACGGATCGGCTTCGTCGGGCTGGGCAATATGGGGCTGCCGATGGCCCGCAACTTGCTGAAGGCGGGGCACGAGGTCAGCGGCTTCGACATCGTGCCGGCGGCGCTCGGGGCCTTCACCCAGGCCGGCGGCAGCCGTGCCGGCAGCGCGGCGGAGGCGGCGCGCGGCGCCGAATTCGTCATTACCATGCTGCCGGCCGGAAGCCATGTGCGGGATGCCTGGCTGGGCGCCGGCGGCATGGCCGCGGCCTGTGGTGCCGATGCCACCCTGATCGACTGCTCCACCATCGATGTGGCGACGGCGCGGGAGGTGGCGGGCGCGGTCGGCCGCCCCATGCTGGACGCGCCGGTTTCCGGCGGCGTGATGGGGGCGGAAGCCGCGACGCTCACCTTCATGGTCGGCGGGCCGGATGACGCCTTCGCCCGTGCCCAGCCGGTGCTGGCCTCGATGGGCCGGACCATCGTGCATTGCGGCGGCGCCGGGGCGGGGCAGGCGGCGAAGGTCTGCAACAACATGATGCTGGCGGCGACCATGGTGGTGACCGCCGAAGCCTTCGTGCTGGCCGAGAAGCTCGGCCTCTCGCACCAGGCGCTGTATGACGTGGCGAGCAAATCCTCCGGCCAGTCCTGGTCGCTGACCACCTATTGCCCGGTGCCCGGCCCGGTGCCGGCCAGCCCGGCCAACCGCGACTACAAACCGGGCTTCGCCGCTTCGCTGATGGTGAAGGATCTCGGGCTCTCGCAGGAGGCGGCGCAAAGCGTCGGCGCGGCCACGCCAATCGGGGCGAAGGCACTGGAGCTGTACCGGCAATTCGTCGCCCAGGGCGGCGGCACGCAGGACTTCTCCGGCATCATCCGCATGCTACGGGGGTAGCAGGGCTTCCAGCCTTGCGGCGGCATACTTGAAGCCGGGGATGCGGCCGAAGGGGTCGAGCCGCGGATCGGTCAGCAGGTTGGCGGCGGCTTCGGCATAGGCGAAGGGGATGAACAGCAGCCCCTCCGGCAGCGCCGGATCGGCGCGCGCCGCCAGGGCGATGCTGCCGCGCCGGGTGGCGACGCGCGCCATCCCGCCCGCCGTCAGGCCGGCCCGCGCCAGGGTGGCGGGCGCGGCGGAGACGGTGGGTGCGGGTTGCAGCGCATCCAGCACCGTGGCGCGGCGGGTCATGGCACCGGTGTGCCAGTGTTCCAGCTCCCGCCCCGTGGTCAGCACCAGCGGGAATTCGGCGTCCAACGGCTCGCCCGGCGGGGTGACACCCACCGGCACCAGCCGGCCGCGGCCATCGGCGGTGGGGAAATGGTCGTGGAACAGGATGGCCTCGCCCGGCGTATCCGGGGCAGGGCAGGGATAGGTGACGCTGCCCTCGCGCTCCAGCCTCTCCCAGGTGATGTTGGCGAGGGAGGGCATGGCCTGGGCCATCTCGGCGAAGACCTCGCGCGGGTGGCCGTACTGCCAGTCCAGCCCCAGGCCGCGCGCCATGGCGACGATGATGTCCAGGTCCTGCCGCGCCTCGCCGGGCGGCGTCACGGCGGGGCGGCCCATCTGCACCTGGCGGTTGGTGTTGGTGACGGTGCCCGCCTTCTCCGGCCAGGCGGAGGCCGGCAGGATCACATCGGCCAGCGCCGCCGTCTCGGTGATGAAGAGATCCTGCACCACCAGATGGTCAAGCATCGCCAGCGCCTTGCGGGCATGGGCGAGGTCGGGGTCCGACATCGCCGGATTCTCGCCCATGATGTACATGCCGCGGATCTCGCGCCGCTCGGCGGCGTGGAGGATTTCCACCACGGTCAGGCCGGGCTCGGGGTCCAGCACCGCGCCCCACAGCGCCTCCAGCGTCGCGCGGTAGGCCGCGTCGCCGGTGCGGTGATAGTCCGGGAACATCATCGGGATGAGCCCGGCATCCGAGGCGCCCTGCACGTTGTTCTGCCCGCGCAGGGGGTGCAGCCCGGTGCCCGGCCGGCCGACCTGGCCGCAGATCAGGGCGAGCGCGATCAGGGCCCGGGCATTGTCGGTGCCATGGACGCTCTGGCTGATGCCCATGCCCCAGAGGATCATCGCCCGCCCGGCCTTCGCATACAGCCGCGTCACCCGCCTGATCTGCTCCGGCGGCACGCCACAGAGCGGCGCCATGGCTTCCGGTGTCGCGCCGGCGACATGGGCGGCCAGTTCGGCGAAGCCGTCCAGCCGGGCGGCGACGAATTGCCGGTCGTACAGCCCCTCCGCGATCACCACATGCAGCATGGCGTTGAGCAGCGGCACGTCGCTGCCGGGGGCGAAGCGCACCACCTCCCGCGCGTAGCGTTCCAGGCCGGTGCCGCGCGGGTCCATGGCGATCAGCGTGGCGCCGCGTGCCGCCGCATTCTTCAGGAAGGTGGCGGCGACCGGGTGGTTCTCCGTAGGGCGGGCGCCGATCACCAGGATGACCTCGGCTTCCTCCGCCGCCGTGAAGGGTGCGCTGACGCCGCCGCTGCCGATGCCTTCCAGCAGCGCCGCCACGCTGGCGGCGTGGCAGAGCCGGGTGCAGTGGTCCACATTGTTGCTGCCGAAGCCGGTGCGGACCAGCTTCTGGAAGAGATAGGCTTCCTCGTTGCTGCCCTTGGCGCTGCCGAAGCCGGCGAGCGCCCGTGGGCCGTGCATGTCCCGGATGGCGCGCAGCCCGCCCGCGGCCAGGGCCAGCGCCTCCTCCCAGCTCGCCTCGCGGAATTTGGCACGGGCGGCGGCGGAATCCAGGCAATCCGCCGGATCCTTAACCGCGCCGGGCAGGCGGATCAGCGGGCGGTTCAGCCGGTCCCTGTGGCGCAGATAGTCGAAGCCGAAGCGTCCCTTCACGCAGAGCCGGCCGAGATTGGCGGGGCCGTCCAGCCCCGCCACCTCGATGATGGCGTTGTCCCGCGTGCGGAACTCCACCTGGCAGCCGACGCCGCAATAGGGGCAGATGCTGGCGGTGCGTTTCTCCTCGGGCGGACCGCGCACGCCATCCGCCAGCACGGATTTCGGCAGCAGCGCGCCGGTCGGGCAGGCGGCGACGCATTCGCCGCAGGCGACGCAGGAGGAAGCGCCCATCGGGTCGGCCAGGTCGAACACCACGCGCGTGGCGAAGCCGCGGCCCGCGAGGCCGATGACATCATTGTGCTGCACCTCGCGGCAGGCGCGTTCGCACAGCCCGCACTGGATGCAGGCATCCAATTGCACCGCCATGGCGGGGTGCGAGAGATCGGCCGGGGGCCGTGCCGCGGCAGGCGCGAAGCGGGATTGCGTGACGCCCAGCCGCTCCGCCCATTGCGCGAAGCCGGCCGTGGCGTCGCGCGGCGTGGCATCGGCCAGCAGCAGCTCGAACACCATGCGGCGCGTCGCCTGCGCGCGGGCGCTGTCCTCGCTATGCACCACCATGCCCTCGCGCGGCGTGCGGCGGCAGGAAGGGGCGAGCACGCGCTCGCCCTCGATCTCCACCAGGCAGGCGCGGCAATTGCCGTCCGGCCGGTAGCCGGGACGCGGGCGGTGGCAGAGATGGGGAATCGCCACCCCGTGGCTCTGCGCTGCCGCCCAGATGGTCTCGCCCGGTGCAGCCTCGACAGGCTGGCCGTCCAGGGTGAAGCGGGTCATGGCACCGCCTCCGGGAAGAAGCGCAGCAGGGAGCGCACCGGGTTCATCGCGGCCTGACCCAGGCCGCAGATCGAGCCATCGGCCATGGCCGCGGCCAGTTCCTCCAGCAGCGGGCGATCCCAGCGCGGCGCTTCCAGCAGCGGCACGGCCTTGGCGGTGCCGACGCGGCAGGGCGTGCACTGGCCGCAGCTTTCGTCGCGGAAGAAGCGCAGCAGGTTGCGCGCCACCTCGGCCAGATCGTCCTGGTCCGACAGCACGATCACCGCGCCGGAGCCGGTGAAGCAGCCATATGGCTCCAACGCCCCGAAATCCAGCGGCAGATCGGCCATGGCAGCAGGCAGGATGCCGCCCGAGGCGCCGCCCGGCAGGAAGGCGCGAAAGCGATGCCCCTCCGCCATGCCGTCGCCGAATTCCTCGATGAGTTCGCGTGCGCTGACGCCGGCGGGGGCGCGCTTCACGCCGGGCAGGCGCACCCGGCCGGAGAGGCTGAACAGCCGCTCCCCCTTGGCGCCACGGCGGCCGGCGGCGGCGAAGCGGGCAGGGGCTTCCGGGCTGGCGAGCAATTCCGGCAGCCACCACAGCGTCTCGACGTTGTGGATCAGGGTCGGGCGGCCAAACAGCCCCTGCTCGCCGGGGAAGGGCGGCTTGTGGCGCGGCCAGCCCTTGCGGCCTTCCAGGCTTTCCAGCAGCGCGGTCTCCTCGCCGCAGACATAGGCGCCGGCGCCGCGCCGCAGATGCACCGGGATGGCGGAAGGCAGCGCCGCGATCGCTGCCCGCAGCGAGGGCAGCAGATGCGCGTATTCGTCACGCAGGTAGAGCCAGCAGGTTTCGGCGCCAATGGCCCGCGCTGCCAGCAGCATGCCTTCCAGCACGCGATGCGGCGCCGCTTCCAGGCACCAGCGGTCCTTGAAGGTGCCTGGCTCGCCCTCATCGGCGTTCACCACGAGGTGTCGTGGACCGGGCTGCGCCAGCACCAGCCGCCATTTGCGCGCCGCGGGGAAGCCGGCGCCGCCCATGCCGC
>JAEWCI010000018.1 GCA_023390705.1 Pseudomonadota bacterium | reverse complement strand
AGCTGGGCGAGGGCCTGTGCCTCGAAAGCCTGGGCGGCGCGGCGCATCTGCGGCGTCACCGTGGCCGGCAGCGGGGTGATGATGGCCGGGCTCCGCATCAGCGCAGTTCCAGCTCGGCCTGGAGCGCGCCGGCGGCCTTCACCGCCTGGAGGATGGAGATCAGGTCGCGCGGCCCCACCCCCAGCGCGTTCAGCCCGCGCACCAGTTCCTGCAAGGTCACGCCGCCCGCCAGCACGCCCATGCGGCGTTCCGCCTGGTCGTCCACCTCGATGCTGGTGCGCGGCACGACGGCGGTCTGGCCGCCGGACAATGGATTGGGCTGGCTGACCTGGGGCGTTTCGGTGACGCGGATGGTCAGGTTGCCCTGGGCGATGGCCACGGTGGAAACCCGTACGTTGGCGCCCATCACGATGGTGCCGGAGGCTTCCTCGATGACCACCCGCGCCATCTGGTCCGGCTCCACCCGCAACTGCTCGATCTCGGCCAGGAAGCCGACCGGCTCGCGGTTGCCCAGGGTGAGGGCCACGGTGCGCGGGTCGGTTGCTCGCGCCAGCTCGGTGCCGGCCCGGCGGTTGACCGCGGCGGCGATGCGGCGGGCGGTGGTGAGGTCCGGGTTGCGGAGCGAGAGGCGGATGACCGGCCGGCCCGCCAGGGAATAGGGGATCTCGCGCTCCACGATCGCGCCGTTGGCGATGCGGGAGGAGGTGGGCACGCCGCGTTGCACGCTGGCGCCCGCCCCGCGCGCGGCGATGGCGCTGCCGGCCAGCGCGCCCTGCGCCACCGCATAGACCTCCCCATCCGCGCCGAGCAGCGGGGTGACCAGCAGGGTGCCGCCCATCAGGTTGGTGGCATCGCCGAGCGCCGAGACCGCGACATCGATCCGGCTGCCCGGGCGGGCGAAGGCCGGCAGGTTGGCGGTGACCATCACCGCGGCGACGTTGCGGGTTTCCAGCCGGGTCTCGTTGTCCCGCGTGTTGACCCCCAGGCGTTCGAGCATGCCGATCAGGGTCTGGCGGGTGAAGATGGCGGTGCGCAGCCGGTCGCCGGTGCCGTTCAGCCCGACCACGAGGCCGTAGCCGACCAACTGGTTGTCGCGCACCCCCTCGATATCGGCGATATCCTTCAGCCGGACCTGCTGCGCCAGGGCAGGGGGCGCCATCGGCGGCACCAGGCCGGCCAGCATGGCGATGGCCAGGAAGAATCGCCGCGCGACCGGGGCCATTTTAGCCCTTGGGAAATCCTCTCGCGTCACGCTGCCCTCCTTCCTGGCCGGCGGAAGGGTGATGGCAAGCGCCATGCCAGGCCTTGGCCGGGGAAGGCCCGGCAGAGCTTGCCTGGGCGGCGGCCAGGGCTGCCGCCACCCGGCAGGCAGCGGCCAAAAAGGAAAGGAAGGCACCAGGATGGTGAGGACAGGGCCATGATGCGCGGCGCCGGCCGCATTGGCGGCGGGGCGGCGATCACCGGGCGGGCACAGGGCCGTGCCGGACCGGGCGGCTTCAGCGTGACGGTGGGTGAGGGCGCCGCAACCCGGGCCGCCACCGCGGCCGCACCGGTGGTGCCGCTCGGTTTCGGGTTGCTGGCCCTTCAGGGTGGCGGTGAGGAGCAGGACCGGGACGAACAGGCGACCCGGCGCGCCGAATCGTTGCTGGAGGAGATCGCCGGGCTGCAACGGGAACTGCTCGGCGCCACCCCAGACCCCGCCCGGCTGGCAAGGCTGGCGGCACTGCAGCAGGGAGAGGCCGGCGCCGATCCCAGGCTGCGGGAGGTGGTGGCCGCCATTTCACTGCGTGCCCAGGTGGAACTCGCGCGGCGCGATTGCGCTTCTGACGTGGCAAACACGTGAACTTCGCAGCAATAGGCTCATTTGGTCGGCCGACCCACTTGGCGGCCGTCGTCGCTCGCCTGTATGGTCCGCCGCCATTCGGAGGCCGGGACAACGGGTTCCGGCCACCTACGGCCTGGGACTGTCAATTCATGTTGACCACGCTGCCGCCGGACTATCGTCCCTCGGACTCCGAGGAATTCATGAACCCGATGCAGTTGGAGTATTTCCGCCAGAAATTGTTACGATGGCGGCAAGACCTGCTGCGGGAGGCCGGGGACACCCTGGCGAGCCTTTCCTCGGGCGGCATCGCCGAGGCCGATCTGACCGACCGGGCCAGCGTGGAAACCGACCGGGCACTGGAACTGCGCACCCGGGACCGGGCACGCAAGCTGATCGGCAAGATCGACCAGGCGCTGGAGCGGATCGAGAACGGCACCTACGGCTATTGCGAGGAAACCGGCGAGCCGATCGGCCTGCGCCGCCTGGAGGCGCGACCCATCGCCACCCTTTCCATCGAGGCGCAGGAGCGGCACGAGAAGATGGAGAAGGTACACCGGGACGATTAGCGCCCGGCCGGCGGGATGCGCCGGCCTCGTTACGTCTCGAACCGCGGTGGCGGGTCATCCACCCCTGGCGGCACTACCGCCAGCGGGTCACGGCCCAGCAGCCCGGCATCGTTTTCCGTTACCTTGTTGACGCGCGCGGCCACCGGCCACACCGCCAGCCTCTCTCCCGGCAGCGGCTGCAGCAACCGGAGCAGTTCCGCCTCCTCGGCCGGTTCCTCGCCCAGCCAGGCGCCCCAGGTCTCGCGCGGCAGGATCACCGGCATGCGGTGGTGCAGCGGCGCCAGCTTGGCATTCGCCTCCGTGGTGCAGATCGTGAAGCTCCGCAGGATCGTGCCGTCCGGCCCCCGCCACCCTTCCCACAGCCCGGCCAGGGGCATCGGCGTGCCATCCGCCATGGCCACGGCGAAGGCCTGCTTCGCCCCGCGCCCCATGCCCTGCTGCCATTCATAGAAGCCGTCGGCCGTGACGATGCAGCGCCGCTTCCGGAAGGCGTCGCGGAAGGCTGGCTTTTCGGCCAGGGATTCGGCGCGGGCGTTGATCATCCGGCTGCCGATGCCCGGGTCCTTGGCCCAGCGCGGCACCAGCCCCCAGCGCAGCGCGTCCAGGTGGCGCGCCCCGGTTTCGGGGTGGCGGCGGACCACCAGCCCATCCTGGGTCGGCGCGCGGTTGAAGCTCGCTGCCAGGTTGGGCAACGGGTTCCCCGCCTCGAAGTAGCGGGCCACGGCGGCGGGGCCGCGCTGCTGGAAGTATCTGCCGCACATGCTTCGCATGATATGGTGGCCCGACCGCGACAAGGGAGGGACCGACCATGGCGGAACTGGAATTGCTCGGCGTGCCGTTCAGCAACTTCGTCTGGGCCTGCCGCATCTGCTGCGCCGAGAAGGGGGTGCCGCACAAGCTCGTTCCCGTGCGGCCGCACTCGCCGGAAGTGCTGGCCATCAACCCCTTCGGCAAGATCCCGGCGATGCGCCATGGCGAGGTCACGCTGTTCGAGAGCCGCGCCATCATGGCCTATGTGGACCGGGCCTTCGATGGGCCCCCCTTGATCCCCACCGACCCGGTCGGCGCCGCCAGGGCCGAGCAATGGCTCTCGCTCATCGGCTCGGGCATAGATCAGGTCTGCATGCGGCAATATGTCGTGCAGTACGCCTTTGCCGGCGGGCGGGATAAGCCGGAGGCCGCGGCGAGGATCGACGCGGCCCTCCCGCTGATGCAGAAGCAGTTGGATTATCTTGAAGCCTCGGTCGGTGGCGGCACGCTGCTGCCTTCGGGCTTCAGCGCGGCGGATGCGCTGCTTGTTCCCATCCTCTTCTGGCTGCGCAGCTTCCCCGAAAGCAGCGCCGCGCTGGCGAAGCTGCCGGCACTCTCGGCCTATCTGGAGCGCCATCTCGCGCGGCCGAGCGTGAAGGAGACGACGCCGCCGCCACGGGGCTGAGGAGAGGGGGTGGCGCGGGGCCGGCGGGACCCCTGCGGGCCGCGGAAACGCCGCATGGCCCGCACGCCGCGGAAGCCGCCCTGTCGGCGGCCGCATTGCCGCCTGTCTGCCGCCCCTCTGCCCGTTGGCAGGCCGGAGGGGCGCTTCCTGGACCGTGATGGGTGCCGATGAAAGCGCCGATCACGACCTGGCTTTTTGTTTTGCCGCGTGAATCGCGCTTTTCGGCGATCCTGCCTCAAGCGATTACGCTCCGGCCTCGGGTTGGATCGGGAGGAAACCAATGCTCAAGCTCTATTTCGCACCGGGCAGTTGCGCCCTGGCCTCGCTCATCGCGCTGGAGGAATCCGGCGCGGCATTCGAGACGGTGCGGCTCAACCTGGGTGCCGGCGACCAGCGGCGGCCGGAGTATCTGGCGCTCAATCCCAAGGGCCGCGTGCCCGCGCTGGCGACGGCGCGCGGCATCCTGACCGAAACGCCGGCGATCCTCGCCTTCATCGCCCAGAGCTTCCCGCAGGCCGGGCTGGCGCCGCTGGAGGATCCCTTCGCCTTCGGCCAGGCGCAGGCCTTCAACAGCTATCTCTGTTCGACCGTGCATGTGGCGCATGCGCACAAGATGCGCGGCACCCGCTGGGTGGATGCGGGGGATCAGGCAGCGATAGATGCCATGCGGCGCAAGGTGCCGCAGACCATGGCAGATTGCTTCACGCTGATAGAGCGGGAGATGCTCGCCGGACCCTGGGTGCTCGGCGCCACCTACAGCATCTGCGACCCCTATCTCTACACCATCTCCGGCTGGCTGGAGGGCGACGGCGTGGACATCGCCCGCTTCCCGAAGGTGGCGGCGCATCGCGGGCTGATGGAAGCGCGGCCTGCGGTGCAGCGTGCGCTGGCGACGGCAGGCGGGCAGTAGGGCGTAGCAAGACCCCCGCCCCGTCGCTTTTTCGCACGGCCGGGCGCTTGCCCGCGGGCCTGACCCGAGGAGCCCGCCCTTGGGCATGGAAGGTCTGGGGCCGTGAAGCAGCTTCGCTACCAATGACCCACAGCGGATCGGCGTTCATTTCCGAACACGATCCGCTGACGGAGGAGCGGTGCTTCCTTCCGCTTCGGTCGCCGGGCCAGGGTCAGAAGGGCAGTATCACATCCAGGATCTGCTGCCCCAGCCGCGGCTGCTGCAGGTCCGAAAGCGTGCCGCGGCCACCATAGGCGATGCGTGCCTCGGCCAGCCTGTCGTGCCGGATGGTGTTGTCGCTGGCGATGTCCTGCGGCCGGATCACCCCCTGCACGGAAAGCTCGCGCAACTCGGAATTCACCCGCACCTCCTGCCGGCCATTCACCGCGAGATTCCCGTTCGGCAGCACCTGTGTGATGGTGGCGGCGACGCGCAGGGTGATGGTCTCGTTGCGCTTCACCGTGCCGTTGCCGTCCGAACTGCCCGTGCCATTGGCGGAGATCAGCGTCTCCGGGCTGGCGCGGCGCGGCAGCCAGCGCGTCTGCATGCCGAAGATCTCCGGGATGCCCATCTGCTCGCTGCCGCTGCGGGCGCGCTGGGTACGGTTCTGCAACTGCGCCTCGTCCTGGATGGAAACCAGGATGGTTATCAGGTCACCCACCGCGGCGGCGCGCTGGTCGCGCAGGAAGGTGCGGCTGCCCGGCCGCCACAGGCTGTTCGCATTGGCCGGCGGGTCCTGCGGCGCCGGCATGGGCATGGAAATCGGCCGCCAGGCCGGGTCCGCGGTGGGGTTGGTCACCGCGCTCATCTCCGGCGGCCGGCCGATGCGTGAAAGCCGTTCCATCGAACCGCAGCCGGGCAGCGCCAGGGCACAGGTAAGGGCGAGCAGGGCGCGGCGCATCAGCGATTCTCCGTTCGGGCAGGCAGCGGCGTCGCGCCCAGGGTGACGCGGACCCGTCCCGGGCCGATCGCCTGCGCCTCCACCACCGTGTTGCTGGCCAGGTTCACCACCGGCACAATTTCTCCGCGTGCCGCCTGTTGCAGCGCGCGGCCCTGGGCCGTCAGGGTCATGCCCGGCGCGGCCAGCCGCATCACCACCAGGGCATTCCTGCCGACGACAGCAGGCGCGCCGAGGTCATTGGGCGTGAAGGGCAGGCCCTTGCCCTGCGGCCGGCGCAATTGCCGGCCGACCACCTGGTCCAGCCGTTGCAGCGCGCCGGGGCGCACTCGTTCGGCGCGCAGGCGGATTTCACGCACGTCCTCCGGCCGAACCACCTCGCCCAGCGCCATGCGGCGGGCGGCGACGACCACCGCCTGGGTCGGCAGGGCGCGGCCGGCAAGGCGCAGGCGCTGAGTCGGCATGCCTTCCGCGGCCACCACCAGGGTGGCGGCGAAGCGGCCCTGCCGGTTGTCGAGGGAAAGCCCCTCCACCGCCAATTGCAGCAGGGCGGCGGGCGGCACCATGGGCGGCAGCAGCGCGCCGAGGTCGAGTTCCGCCTCCGGGTCAAGGCCCAGGCGTTCGAGGTCGGCGCGCAGCACCGCCTCGATCTCCTCGCGCGGCACCGGGCGGCCGGGGCGCTCCACCACCGCGCGCTCATGGGCGGAGAGTGGCCGCCAGGCCAGGCCATGAGCGCGTGCCAGGGCATGAAGCTGCACCGCCTCCACCACCATGCGGCGGCCGGGGGCAGGGGCGGCGCCTATCGCCACATCGGCGCGCGGGCCGGCATTCTCGAACAGGTCGCCGAGCCGGAGCGCCGGTTCCTCGACCACCACCAGCGGCCGGACGGCGACCAGGGCCGCTGTTTCCGCCCGGGCCAGGGCCGGGGCGGCGAGGAGCAGCAGCAGGGCAGTGATGCAGCGCATGGCGGCCGCCCTCAGCGCAGCCGCGTCAGCGTCGAGAGCATCTCGTCGCTCGCGGTAATGACCTTGCTGTTCATCTCATAGGCGCGCTGGGCGGTGATGAGGCTGGTGATCTCCTGCACCACATTGACATTGCTGGTCTCGACGAAGCCCTGCAGCACCTGGCCGTGGCCAGGCTGGCCGGGGGCGGAAGCCTGGGCGGCGCCGGAGGCCGGGGTGGCCAGGAACATGTTGTCGCCGATCGCCTCCAGCCCGCCCTCATTGGCGAAGATCGCGGTCTGCAACTGGCCGACATTCTGCGGGTTGGTCTGGCCGTCCAGCTTCACCAGCACCTCGCCGGCGGCGTTGATGGTGACGTCGCGCGCCGCGGCGGGGATGGTGACGCCTGGCTGCACCACATAGCCTTCGGCCGTCACGATAGTGCCTTCCGGCGAAAGGCCGAAGGTGCCGTCGCGCGTGTAGGCGACCTCGCCGGAGGGCAGCAGCACCTGGAAGAAGCCGTTGCCGCGGATGGCCAGGTCGAAGCGGTTCTCCGTCTGCTGCAGGTTGCCCTGTTCGCCGATGCGGTAGATGGCGCTGGTCTTGACGCCGAGGCCGAGCTGCGCGCCGGAGGGCAGCACCGTGCCGGTATCGGAGCTCTGCGAGCCGACGCGGCGGAGGTTCTGGTAGATCAGGTCCTGGAATTCGGCCCGCCGGCGCTTGTAGCCGGTGGTGCTCATATTGGCGATGTTGTTCGAGATGACCTCGACATTAGTCTGCTGCGCCAGCATCCCGGTGCCGGCGATATCGAGCGCGCGCATGTGGCTTCAGCCCTCCATCAACTGCGGTGTCTCAGGATCCGCTCCACCGCGTCCCGGCGGCGGTCGGCCTCGCGTTCGGTGAAATTGGCGGCGAATTGGAATTCGCGAAGCTGACCGGTGAGGCGGGTGAGTTCCATCACCGGGCGGACATTGCTGCCCTCCATCGCGCCCTGGACCAGGGCGGGACGGGCCACCTCCTGCGGCGCCTCGGTGCCGGAGAACAGGCGGTCGCCTTCCGCCTGCAAACGCTGCGGGTCGTCGAACCGCACCACGCGCAGCCGGCCGATCACGCCGTTTTCGCTGCGGATGGTGCCGTCACCCAGTATCTCGATCCGGGTGTCGTTGACCCCGATGGTGATGGGGGTGCCGGCCTGGCCGAGCACCGCATTGCCTTCCGTGTCGCTCAGCCGGCCTTCCGGCCCCAGGCTGAACCGCCCGGCACGGCTGTAGCGTTCGCCGCGCGGGGTTTCGAGCACGAAGAAGCCTTCCCCCTGGATCGCCACGTCCAGCGGATTGCCGGTGCGGCTCAGGCTGCCGGGCGTGGTGTCCCGCCAGGTGGCGCGGTCCAGCGCATAGGTCACGTCGCGGCTGCCCGGAAAGCGCACCACGTCGCGCTGGCGCTCCAGGTGCTCGGCAAAGACCGGGCGAGCGGCGCGGAAGCCGGGCGTGTCGGCATTGGCCATGTTGGTGGCCAGCACCTCCGTGGCGCGCAACTGGGCAGCAAGGCGGGAAAGCAGGATATAGCCGGGCTGGTCCAACGGGGCTCTCCGCGAGGCAGGTCCGAATGCGGTTCGCCCTGCGAAGGGCAAGCCGCGTGCCAGCCGCTTCCCGTCCTGCCGGGGCGGGAACTGCCAGCAGCCCGGCAGCCCTTGCCGGGGCAGGCGGAGCGGGTTGCCTGGCAAGCCTTCCTTAAGCCGTCTCCGCGAGACTGCGCCGCGACGGGTACGGGATGGTCATGGCAGGCAGGACAGCCCCAGAAGCAACGGAGCCGGTGCAGGCGGGCGGCGGCAGGAAGAAGCTGCTGCTCATCGCTCTTCCCGTGGCGCTGCTCGGCCTTGGCGCCGGGCTGTGGTTCAGCGGCATCCTGCCCGGACTGCCCGGCACGAACGGGTCCGCAGCGGTGGCCGCCAAGCCGGGTGGCGAAGCCGCCGCGCCCGCAGCGGCGCCGCGTGTCCCGGTCTATTTCGACATGCCGGAGATCGTCGCCAATCTTAACGCGCCCGGCCGGCGCGCCACCTTTATCAAGCTGCGCAGCAAGCTGGAGATCAGCAGGCCGGAGGATGCCGCGGCGCTGACCCAGGCGATGCCCCGCCTGATGGATCTGTTCACCGTCTATCTGCGGGAGATCCGGCCGGAGGAACTGCGCGGCAGCGCCGGCACCCACCGCCTGCGGGAGGAACTGATGGCCCGCGCCAACCTGGCCGCCGCGCCTGCCCGCGTCACCGATGTGCTGTTCCAGGAGTTGCTGGTGCAATGAGCGACTCGGAAGAGGATCTCGCCGCCGCCTGGGGCGCGGCGCTGGAGGAGGAACAGCAGCAGGGCGCCGCGCCGGGGCAGCCCGTTGCCCTGCAGGCGCCGGATGCCGCCCGGGTGCTGAACCAGGCGGAGATAGACAGCCTGCTTGGCTTCGGCGGCAGCGCGGAGGCGGCGGAGGAGGAAAGCGGCATCCGCCGTATCGTCAGCGCAGGGCTCGTTTCCTATGAACGCCTGCCGATGCTGGAGATCGTCTTCGACCGGCTGGTGCGCATCATGTCCACCTCGCTGCGCAATTTCACCAGCGACAATGTGGAGGTCGGCATCGACAGCATCGCCTCCCTGCGCTTCGGGGACTACCTGAATTCGGTGCCGCTGCCGGCCATGCTGGCGGTGTTCAAGGTGGAGGAGTGGGACAATTACGGCCTGCTGGTGGTGGACAGCGCGCTGATCTACTCCATCGTCGATGTGCTGC
>JAEWCI010000012.1 GCA_023390705.1 Pseudomonadota bacterium | reverse complement strand
TCGGCGACCACGCGACCAATATCGCCGAGACGGTCCATTTCGCGGTGCGGGGCGACACGCTGACGGAAGCGCGGCCGAAGGGCGGATTCGACTCCGGCGCCGCCGAGCCTTCGACCTGAGGTTCCCGTCATGTCCGGACCTGCCCGGGATGGTAGCCGCCCCACCATACTGGTGGTGGAGGACGAAGCCGCCCTGCTGACGCTGCTGCGCTACAATCTGGAGAAGCAGGGCTTTCATGTGGAGGAGGCCAGCGACGGCCAGGAAGCCCTGCTGCGGGTGGCGGAAACCAGGCCGGACCTGGTGCTGCTGGACTGGATGCTGCCCAGCCTCTCCGGCATCGAGGTCTGCCGCCAGATCCGCCGCCGCCCGGCCACGCGCGACCTTCCCGTCATCATGCTGACGGCGAGGACCGAGGCGCAGGACGCCGTCCGGGCGCTCGACACCGGCGCCGACGACCATATCGGCAAACCCTTCGCGATGGAGGCGCTGCTGGCGCGTATCCGCGCGCTGCTGCGGCGGTCCTTCACCCCGCCGACCAAGGGAAGGCTGGCCTATGCCGACCTGGTGATGGACCAGGATGCGCACCGGGTCACCCGCAACGGGCGCACGCTGCAACTTGGCCCGACGGAATACCGGCTGCTGGAATTCCTGTTGCAGCACCCCGGCCGGGTGTTCAGCCGCGAACAATTGCTGGACGGCGTCTGGGGGCGTGACATCCATGTCGAGCCGCGCACCGTGGACGTGCATATCCGGCGGCTTCGGCGTGCGGTGAACGGCCCGGGCGAAGCCGACCTTATCCGCACCGTCCGCGCCGCGGGCTATGCGCTGGACGCGGAAGGCGGCTGAACCTCCAGGTTGACAGCCGGGCCATGCCGCGGGGAGGCTGGCCCTTCCCCGAGGGAGGTCCAAGATGTTCGCCACCCGTCCCACCCTCTATGGCGCCCGCCATGCCGTCTCGGCCGGGCACTACCTGGCGGCCGCGGCCGGCTTCGCCGTGCTGGAGGCCGGCGGCAACGCCATTGATGCCGGCTGCGCCACGGGCATGGCGCTGGGCGTGCTGTTGCCGGACCTGGTGAATGTCGCGGGCGTCGCGCCGATCATCATCCGCAAGGCGGATGGCACGCTGGAAACCATCGCCGGTCTCGGCCACTGGCCGAAATCCCTGCCCCCCGACCTGTTCATGAAGGAACATGGCGGCAAGATCCCGCCCGGCGTGCTGCGCACCGTGGTGCCGGCGGCGCCCGATGCCTGGATCACCGCCCTGGAACGCCACGGCACCATGGGCTTCCACGACGTGGCGCAATACGCCATCCGCTATGCGCGCGACGGCTACGCCGTCTATCCGCTGCTGGCCGAGAACCTGCGCGACCATGAGGCCGAGTACCGCCGCTTCCCCAGCAATGTCGCGGTCTTCTACCCCAATGGCCGGCGCCCGGAGGTGGGCGAGAAATTTGTCCAGGCTGACCTTGCCCGCACCCTGCAATACATGGTGGACGAGGAGAGGAAGGCATCGGGCAAGGGCCGCCTCGCCGGCCTTGCCGCCGCCCATGCCGCCTTCTACCGCGGCGACATCGCCCGCGAGATAGACGCCTTCATGCGCCGCGAGGGCGGCTACCTGACCATGGCGGACCTCGCCGGCTTCCGCAGCCGGATCGAGCCGGCGGTGATGCGGGAATGGCGCGGCCACCAGGTCATCACCTGCGGCCCCTGGTGCCAGGGCCCGGCCCTGCTGGAAGCCCTGCTGCTGTTCGAGAAGGCGGGCTTCGCCGGGCTCTCGCACAACAGCCCGGACTACCTGCACCTCTTCACCGAATGCATGAAGGCGGCGATGGCCGACCGGGAATACCATTTCGGCGACCCGGCCTTCGTCGAGGTGCCGCTCCCCGCCCTGCTCGGGGACCGCCATCTGGAAGCGCGGCTGCGGCAGATCAGCATGGACGTCGCCGCGCCGGAAATGCCCGGGCCGCTGCTGAACCAGGGCGGCCCGCTGCCCGCCGCCAGCGATGCGCGGATGCCGGTGGTGGAGGCCGACACCTCCTATTGCTGCGTGGTGGACCGCTGGGGCAATGCCTTCTCCGCCACCCCGTCCGATGGTTCCTGGGCCTCGCCCATCGTGCCTGGCCTCGGCATCATCCCTTCCAACCGCGGCAGCCAGAGCCGGCCGGACCCGCGCCACCCCTGCGGCGTCGCCCCTGGCAAGCGGCCGCGGCTGACGCCCAACCCGGCCATGGTGGTGACGAAGGAAGGCGGCGTCATGCCCTTCGGCACGCCGGGCGGCGATGTGCAGATCCAGGCCATGCTGCAGGTGATGCTGAACGTCCTTCACTTCGGCATGGAGGTGCAGGAGGCGATCGAGGCGCCGCGCATCGCCAGCTATTCCTTCCCCTCCTCCTTTGCGCCCTTCGAGTATTTTCCGGGAAGGCTGGCGGTCGAGGCAGCCATTCCGCAGGCGACGCGCGATGCCCTGGCGGCGCGCGGCCATCAGGTGAAGGACTGGCCGGAACGCACCTGGCTGGCCGGCACGGTGGAGGTGGTGAAATCCGACCCCGTTTCGGGCCTGCTGGCGGCGGGCGCCGATCCCCGGCGCCCGGCCTATGCCATCGTCGGATAGGGCTGGCCGAGGAAGGGCGGGAACGCCAGGGAGCGTGACCAGCAGCGGATTGGTGTTCAGTGCCGAATGCCATCCGTTGTGGGCAGGGGCATCCGGCGGCGGCGTCGCGCTGGCGATGCCGCTTGCCGGTGGAACTGCCTCGGCCTTTGCCGGAGGTCCGGTACGGGCCGCGGCCCAGGCGCTGTAACAATCCCGCGTCCACGCGACCTTTGCCGCGCCCAGGGGTTCTTCCCGCCGACCCGCAAGCGGAGGGATGTTCCATGACCAATCGCTTTCTTGCCGCCCTGCTGTGCGGCGGCCTTGCCTTGAGCCTGGTGGCCTGTGGCAGCACTCCTGGCTCCCGCGCCGTCTCCGGCGGTCTGCTCGGCGCCGGTGGGGGTGCGGCGATAGGTGCGGCC
>JAEWCI010000634.1 GCA_023390705.1 Pseudomonadota bacterium | reverse complement strand
ATGTCGGGGTTGATCCGCGCCCGCTCCTGCGGCAGCAGGCTGCCACGCACATTGGCGAAGAGCAGGGCGCGTAGCACCTGAAAGCTCTCGATGCTGCCGGCGAAGTTCGGGCAGGCTTCTTCCACCGCGCTGCCCATCTCCGTGAAGCGGGCGGCGCCGGCGCGGCACAGCGCCGCCACCTCCGGGTCCACCCGGCGCAGGCCGAGATCGGCGCTGAAGCCGATGCGCCGCGGCGGCCGCCCCGCCAGCATAGCCCGCTGGAAGCCGCCCGGCGGCGGCGGGTGGGACAGCGGGTCATGGGCGCTCGGCACCGCCATGGCGTCGAGGAACAGCGCCAGGTCCGGCACGTTGCGCGCCATCGGGCCTTCCACCCAGAGATGGTCGAAGGCCGGTAGCCCGGCACCACGCGGCACCACGCCGGGGCTCGGCCGCAGCCCGACGATGCCGCAGAAGCTGGCGGGGATCCGGAGCGAGCCGCCGAGGCAGGAGCCATTGGCCAGCCAGACCTCCCCCGCCGCCAGCGCCGCCGCCGCCCCGCCCGAGGAGCCGCCGGCGGTGCGGCCGAGGTCCCAGGGGTTGCGCGTGATACCCCAGACCGGGTTGAAGGTGTGGCTGCCGGCGAATTCCGGCACGTTCGACTTGGCCAGCGGGATGGCGCCGCTGGCCCGCATGGTGGCCACCGTCAGGTCATCCGCCGCGGCGCGGTTTCCGGCATAGATGGGCGAGCCGTTGGTGGTGAGCTGGCCGGCGACGTCGTTGTAGTCCTTCACCGCGATGGGCAGTCCGGCCAGCCAACCGGGCGCCTCGCGCTTCTCCCGCGGGAAGCGCCGCGCCTGGTCGCGCGCCTCGTCGAGGAAGCGGATGGGCAGGGCGTTCACCTTCGGCTCCACCGCCTCGATCCGCGCGGCGGCGGCCTCCACCATTTCCAGCGACGAGACCTGGCCGCTGCGCAGCAGGCCCACGGCCTCGGTCGCGGTGAGTTGCCACAACTCGCCCATGCCAGCCTTCCTCCCTTGCCTTGGCGGCCAGGATGCGGCACCCGGAGCGGGAAGCAAACAGGGAAGCGCCGCCATGGGGCCTGCCACCGCGATGAATCTCGGCCGGCTGCTGACGCATACGGCCCGCAGGGTGCCAGGGCGCCCGGCCCTGGTCTGGCGCGAACGGGTGTGGAGCTTCGCCGAGCTGAATGCGCGGGTGGACCGGCTCTGCGCCGCGCTGCGGGCCCGCGGCATCGGCAGGGGCGACCGCATCCTGGTGCACAGCCGCAACTCGAACGCGATGTTCGAGAGCATGTGGGCCGCCTTCAAGCTCGGTGCCGTCTGGGTGCCGACCAATTTCCGCCTGACCCCGGCGGAGGTGGCCTACATGGCCCGGCTTTCGCGGGCCCGCGCCTTCCTGCGCGACCACGACTTCGCCGGCCACGCCGCCGCGGTGCGGGCCGAAGGCTTCGCCGAATTCGTGCTGGCGGTGGGCGATGCCGGGGAGGGGGAAGAAGACTACGAAGCCTTCCTCGGCACCGGCACCCCGCTGCCGCGCGACCATGAGGCGGATGTGGAATATGCCGACCCCTGCTGGTTCTTCTTCACCTCCGGCACCACCGGCCGGCCCAAGGCGGCGGTGCTGACCCATGGCCAGATGGGCTTCGTCGTCACCAACCACCTGGCGGATCTCTTTCCCGGCGTGACGGAGCAGGATGCCTCCCTGGTGGTGGCGCCGCTCTCGCATGGTGCCGGCATCCACCAGCTCGGCCAGGTGGCGCGCGGCGCCTGCTCCGTGCTGCTGCCCACCGAGCGGCTGGATGTGGAGGAAGCCTGGCGGTTGGTGGAGCACCACCGCATCGCCAACATGTTCACCGTGCCGACCATCCTGAAGGCGCTGGTGGAACACCCCGCCTGCGACCGCACGGATAAGTCCAGCCTGCGGCGCGTCATCTATGCCGGCGCACCGATGTACCGCGCCGACCAGGTGCTGGCGCTGCGCAAGCTCGGCCCCTGCATCGTGCAGTATTTCGGCCTGGGCGAGGTGACCGGCAACATCACCGTGCTGCGCGCCGACCAGCACTCCATGGCCGAGGATGGCGGCCCGGCGCCGATCGGCAGTTGCGGCGTGGCGCGCACCGGCATGGACATCGCCATCTTCGACGAGGCGATGAACCGCCTCGGCCCCGGCGAGACCGGCGAGATCTGCGTCCGCGGCCCGGCCGTCTTCGCCGGCTATTTCGAGAATCCGGAAGCGAACGGGAAGGCCTTCCGCGGCGGCTGGTTCCACACCGGCGATCTCGGCGAACTGGACGCGCGCGGCTTCCTGACCATCACCGGCCGGGCCAGCGACATGTACATCTCCGGCGGTTCCAACGTCTATCCGCGCGAGGCGGAGGAGGCGCTGCTGACCCATCCCGCCGTGCTGGAATGCGCCGTGGTCGGCCTGCCGCACCCCAGATGGGGCGAAAGCGGCGTGGCCGCCGTGGTGCTGCGTCCCGGCGCTGTGGTGGAGGAGGCCGAATTGCTGGCGCATCTCGCGGGCCGGCTGGCGCGCTACAAGCAACCGCTGCGCGTGGTGTTCTGGGACAGGCTGCCGCAGTCCGGCTATGGCAAGGTCCCGAAGCTGCTGGTCAAGCAGCGCCTGGAAGACGAGGGCATCCGCTTCTGACCTGCGCCCCGGGCAGGGCAGCCGTGCCTTGTTGCAGCGCAGCAGGCAGTGCTAGGCACGCCGCATGTCGGCCATCCCGCTCAGCCTCATCATCATCCTGGGCGCCCTGACAGCCATCGGGCCGGTTTCCACCGATATCTACCTGCCGGCCTTCCCCGCCCTGGCGGCGCATTTCAACGCCAGCGCGGCGGAGGTGCAGCGGACGCTCGCGGCTTCCTTCCTCGGCATGACCATCGGCCAGGCTTTCTATGGCCCGCTCTCGGACCGTTTCGGGCGCAGGTTGCCGCTGGCCGCCGGCATGGCGGGCTTTGCGCTGGCCTCGGTGGCCTGCGCCCTGGCCACCGGCATCCTGCAACTCACGGCCTTCCGTTTCCTGCAGACGCTGGGCGGCTGCGCCGGGGTGGTGGTGGCGCGCGCCGTGGTGCGGGACCTCGCCGAGGGCCCGGCGATGATCCGGCTGATGGCCAGGCTCATGCTCGTCTTCGCCCTGGCGCCGATCCTCGGGCCGCTGCTCGGCGGCTGGATGGTGAGCCAGTTCGGCTGGCGGGCGGTGTTCTGGGTGCTGACCGGCTATGGCCTGGCCTGTGTCGCCGCCATCCTGTTCGTCCTGCCGGAAAGCCTGCCGCCCTCCCGCCGCAGCCGCGGCGGGGTGAGGGATGCGCTGCGGGTCTATGGGCGCCTGCTCGGCAGCCGCCGCTTCATGGGAGAGGCGCTGGGCGGTATCCTGCCGATGGCCGGGCTGTTCGCCTACCTCGCCGGCTCGCCCTTCGTCTTCATGCAGTTGCACGGCGTATCGCCGCAGGATTACGGCTATTTCTTCGGCGCCAATGCGGCCGGGCTCATGCTGGTCTCGCAGGTCGTCAGCAGGCTGGCGCAGCGCGTGCCCGCCACGCGGTTGCTGACCATCTCCCAGGTCATGGCGGCGAGCCTCGGGCTGGCGCTGCTGCTGGTGGCCGGCACCGGGCTGGGCGGCTTCTGGGGGATGGTGGTGGTGCTCTGGTTCTATATCGCCAGCCTGGGCGGCATCATGCCGGTGGCGACGGCACAGGCCATGGCGGGGCAGAGCAGGGCGGCGGGTAGCGCCTCGGCGGTGCTCGGGGTGCTGCAATTCGGGCTGGGGATGCTGTCCGGCCTTGCCGTCTCCCTGCTGCAGGACGGCACCGCCATGGCAATGGCCCTGCCGCTCGCCTGCGGCGGCCTGGCCGGGCTGGTGGTGCGCCGGGTGCTGGTGCGCTGATCAGCCCCGGGCGCCAGGACCTGCGGCCAAGCTGCGCCGGCCGGGCATTTTCGGGCACAGCATGTGGCTGAACGCAGGCGGTCAACCTCCATGGAAAACGCGCCAATGGCAGCGGGGGTGGTTCCCCCGTGCCGGCGCACAGGGGAAACCGATCCGGCTCAGGCCGGCCGCACCTGGCCGCGCAGCACGTGTTTCTGGATCTTGCCGGTGCTGGTGCGCGGAAGCTCGGTGAAGACCACCTGCTTCGGCGCCTTGAAGCCGGCCAGGTGCCCGCGGCAGAAGGCGATCAGCTCGGCCTCGGTCGCCGTGGCGCCGGGCTTAAGCTCGACGAAGGCGCATGGCACCTCGCCCCATTTCTCGTCCGGCTTCGCCACCACGGCGGCCAGCGCCACCGCCGGGTGCTTGTAGAGCGCGTCCTCGACCTCGATGCTGCTGATGTTCTCGCCGCCCGAGATGATGATGTCCTTGGAGCGGTCCTTGAGCTGGATGTAGCCATCCGGGTAGCGCACCGCGAGGTCGCCGGTATGGAACCAGCCGCCGGCGAAGGCCTTGCGGGTCGCCTCGGGGTCCTTCAGGTAGCCCTTCATCACCACGTTGCCGCGCATCATCACCTCGCCCATGGTCGTGCCATCGGCGGGGACGGGCCGCATGGTTTCCGGGTCCAGCACTTCCAGCCCCTCCAGCGCCTGGTAGCGCACGCCCTGGCGGGCCATCAGCCTGGCCTGGTCGGCGGGCGGCAGGCTGTTCCAGGAAGCATGCCACTCATTTACCACGCTGGGCCCGTAGCATTCGGTCAGGCCATAGACATGCAGCACCGCGAAGCCGGCGGCGCGCATGGCGGCCAGCACGGCTTCCGGCGGCGGCGCGCCGGCCACCACGAATTGCACCTGGTGGCGCAGCTCCGGCTTCTGCGCCGCCGGGGTGTCCAGCAGCGTCGCCATCACCACCGGGGCGCCGCACATATGGGTCACGCCATGCTCGGCCATCAGCCCCCACATGGCGGCGCCACGCACGGCGCGCAGGCAGACATGGGTGCCGGCGACGGCCGAGATGGTCCAGGGGAAGCACCAGCCGTTGCAGTGGAACATCGGCAGGGTCCAGAGATAGACCGGATGCCGCGCCATCCCGGCGCTGAGCACATTGCCCGTGGCCAGCAGCGCGGCGCCGCGGTGGTGATAGACCACGCCCTTCGGCCGCCCGGTGGTGCCGCTGGTATAGTTCAGGGTGATGGCGTCCCATTCGTCCCGCGGCCGCGGCCAGGCGAAGCCCGGCTCGCCCTCCACCAGCAGGGCTTCGTAGGGCAGGCCGCCCATGCTGTTGGCGCGGGCCGCTTCCGGTGCCTCCGGGTCCTCCACCTCGATGACCAGCGGCTGGTTCTTCGCCTGCAGCAGCGCCACGCGCAGCAGCGGCACCAGCTCCCGGTCCACGATCACCGCCTTCGCCTCGCCATGGTCGAGGATATAGGCGATGGTGTCGGCATCGAGCCGCGTGTTCAGCGTGTTCAGCACGGCCCCGGCCATGGGCACGCCGTAATGCGCTTCCAGCATCTCCGGGATATTGGGCAGCAGCGCCGCCACCGTGTCGCCGCGGGTGATCCCGCGCTTCGCCAGTGCGCTGGCCAGGCGCACGCAGCGGGCGTACAGCTCCTGGTAGGAGCGGCGCAGCGCGCCATGCACCACGGCGATGTGGTCCGGGAAGACCTGCGCCGAGCGTTCCAGGAAGAGCAGCGGCGTGCGCGGCTGATGATTGGCGGAACAACGCTCCAGCCCGGTGTCGTAGTCCATTGCCTGCCTCCTACCGATGCGTCCAGACCGGCGGCCGCTTGGCCAGGAAGGCGCCGATGCCCTCGGCCGCATCCTCGGCCAGCAGGTTCGCCACCATCACCGCCGCCGCTTCCTCATAGGCGCGCGGCAGGTCCAGGCCGAGCTGGCGGTTGAAGCCGCGCTTGCCCATCCGCACCGCCACCGCCGAACGGGCGGCGATCCGCCGGGCCAGTTCCAGCGCTTCCGGCATCACCTGGTCGGTCGGCACCACACGGTTGACCAGGAAGATGCGCCGCGCCTCCTCGGCGCCGATCATCTCGCCGGTCAGCAGCATCTCCATGGCCGGCTTGCGTGCCACGCTGCGGGAAAGCGCGACGGCGGGGGTGGAGCAGAACAGGCCGATATCCACGCCCGGCGTGCAGAAGCGCGCATGCTCGCCGGCAATGGCCAGGTCGCAGCTTGCTACCAACTGGCAGCCGGCGGCGGTGGCCACGCCCGTCACCGCGGCGATGACCGGCTGCGGCAGCGCGACCACACTCTGCATCAGCCGGGCGCAGTCCTGCATGGCGCGGGTGAAGAAGCCCTGGCCGCCATCGGGGTCCGCGCGGTGCGCGGTCAGTTCCTTCAGGTCGTGGCCGGCGGAGAAGGCTGGTCCCTCGGCCGCCAGCACCACGCAGCGCAGGGCGCCGTCGGCCGCGACGCCGTCCAGCGCCGCCTGCAGGGCGGCCATCATGGCAAGGGAGAGGCTGTTGCGTGCCCCGGCGCGGTTCAGGGTGAGGATGGCGATGCCATCCTGGTCCTGGCGGAGGACCATCGGCGCGGGCTCGGTCGCGGCGGCGGACATGGCGGAGGTCTCCTTCCCGATGCCGAGGCCCTAGCGCGCGGGCCCCGGCACCGGCAAGGGTTCAGCAGCTTCCGGCCGGCGTCCGCTCCACCGCCAGGCCGAAGAGCGGCCGCAGGCGGGTGCCGATCCAGCTTCCGGCGAAGGCCATGGGCAGCCACAGCCAGGCATGCAGGCTGCCGGAGGCGATGCCGGAGAAATAGGCGCCGATGTTGCAGCCATAGGCCTGCCGCGCGCCATAGCCCATCAGCAGCCCGCCGATCACCGCCGCGAGCAGCGAGCGGAAGGGGATGCGCCATTCCGGGCGGAACTTCCCGGCCAGCCCCGCCGCCAGCAGGGCGCCGGCCATGATGCCGATATCCATCACCGTGGTGACATCGGCCTGCACCGGCGCTTCCAGCATCGCCGCGGCGCGCGGGTCGGACCAGAAGGGCCAGAATTCGGCATCGCCACCGAACGCAATATCGAGCTTGGAACCCCAGAGCGCGAAAGCCGAGGTGATCCCCCAAGGCCGGCCGGACAGCGCCAGGGTGACGAAATTCAGCACCGCGAGCGCCAGCGCTCCGGCCAGCAGCGGCCAGGAACCCCGCAGCAACCGTGCGGCGAAGCCCTGGTTCGGGGAAGCCGCGGTGGGCAGCAGCCTGCCGTGGCGGCGCCGCTCAAGCCAGGCCGTGCCGGCGGCAATGGCGGCGAAAACCGCCAGGTTCAGTACCAGGGCCGGCAGCACGCCGAGGCTCTTCACCATCGAGACGCCGGAGATGTGCGGCAACTGCGCCCAGTAGTGGAAATGCGCGGCGCCCAGGGTGGAGCCGGCGATGAAGGCCAGCAGCGTCACCACCATGCGGGTGGAGCCACCGCCCACGGCGAAGAGCGTGCCGGAGGCGCAGCCGCCGCCGAGCTGCATGCCGATGCCGAAGATGAAGGCGCCGAAGGCCACGCCCACACCGACCGGCGCCACCAGCCCGGTCAGGTTCTGGCCGAACAGCGAACCGGCCGCGAGCGCCGGGAAGAACAGCAGCACCGCCAGCGCCAGCATGGCCATCTGCGCCCGCAGCCCGGCGCCGCGCCGGTCGGAGACGAAGACCCGCCAGGCGGCGGTGAAGCCGAAGCTGGCATGGTAGAGCACCAGCCCCAGCGCGGCGCCGAGCAGGTAGAGCGCGGCCTGACGCGGCCCGACCTCGCTACCGAGCCATCCCGCGCCGAGCGCCAGCGCGGCGAGCGAAGCCAGGACCGGGCCCCGGCTGATGCCGCCGAAGGCATCACCGAAGGCACGGCTGGGGAAGGGGGAAGCTGTGGTGACGGACATGCGTGCTCTCTCGCGCTACGCCGCGTAGGCGTAGGAATCGGTGCCGAGGAAGGGGGTGCGGCCGGCCAGCAGGGTCAGGTAGCGGGCGATCGCCTGCATGCCGGAAACCCCGGCCTTGGCTTCGGCATCCGGGTTGTAGTTGGTGTTGGTGTTGACATCGTATGCGAAGCTGTTGCCCTCGGCGTCGGTGGCGAATTCGATGGCGCCGATGCCGATGCCATTGGCCTGCAGGAAGGCTTCCATGCGGCCCAGCAGCGGGTGGTGGAAGCCTTCGATCACCTGGAACTTCGCCGCCGGCGCCACGGCCGGGCAGGCCGCCCCGTCCGGCACCTGGCAGGCATCGGCGGGGCAGAGCTCGAAGCCCTCGCTGGTGTCCACCCGCACGGCGTAGAGGAATTTCCCGCCGACGAATTCGGCGCGGGTGATGCTGGCATCCGGCGCGCGGATGTAGCGCTGCACCAGCCAGATGCCGTCGCGCGGCAGGGCGTCCTCGTCATTGCTCGCTTCCAGCGCCGCCAGCGTCTCGCGCAGCCCCTCGGCCGAGTACACCAGCCGCACGCCCAGCCCCTTGCCGGCGCGGTTGTGCTTGAGGATGAGCGGATAACCAATCCGCTCCGCGGCCTCCGGCACATGTTCCAGGCCGATGACGGCCACGGTTTCGGGCGTGGGGATGTTGAAGGCGGCCAGCGCCTGGTACTGCGCGACCTTGCTGACTTCCAGTTGCAGCGCGCGGCGGCCGTTCACCACCGTGCGGTGGTGCCGTTCCAGCCATTCGATCACCGCCGCCGCATATTCCGGCGCGTAGGTATGGCCGCGGGTGTGGGAGGAGGCGCTCATGCGGTTGTAGAAGACGCCGGGCGGCGGTGGCCGGGTCAGGTCCAGCAGGCCGCGGTCGAGGAACCATTCGGCATGGGGCGTGCCGAGCGCGGCGAATTCGCGGCGCAGCGGGGCGACCCAGAGGTCGTTTTCATGAATGGTGAAGACCTGTTGCATGGCGGGCATGTCTCTCGCTCCGCGCCCCTTGGGGGCAACGGCGGGTTTCCGGGCAGGCAGCGGTGGTCGGGGCGTGTCAGCCCGGACAGTGCGCGCTGGCCGAACGGGGGCGGAGGGGACGCGGATGGCGCTTTAGCATTTGGTCACGCGGTGCAAGCTGCTGCTTCAAAAGCCGCGGCCCGTGGCGGCCGGGCCGGCCGGGTCACCCCACCTTCAGGCGGCGTTTCCAGGACGCATTACATACATCGGACAGCGTGAATGGCAAGTGAAAACTGACATTGAACGCAGTGAGATAGTGAAATAGCCTTGCGAATGAAGCCACTGCCCGGCGGAAGGCCCGTGTGGCATGGTGCCATCCAAACTCCGGGCAGAAGCCTTCCGCGGGCGCCAGCCCTTCAGGCCGCCGGCGTCACACCACGCTGGTCATGCCGCCGTCCACATAAAGCAGATGGCCGTTCACATAGGAGGAGGCATCGGAAGCGAGGAACACCACCGCCCCCATCAACTCCGGCAACTCGCCCCAGCGGCCGGCGGGGGTGCGCTTCACCAGCCACTCATTGAATTCCGGGTTGGCCCGCAGCGGCGCCGTCAGTTCGGTGGAAAAATATCCGGGGGCGATGGCGTTGCAGTTCAGCCCGAGCGGCGCCCAGTCGGCACACATCGCCTTGGTCAGCATCCCCAGCGCGCCCTTGGTGGCGGTGTAGGGCCCGGTGGTCGGGCGGCCGAGCATGCTCATGACGGAGCAGGTATTGATGATCTTGCCCCGGCCGCGCGGGATCATGCGCCTTGCCACCGCGCGGGCGCAGAGGAAGGCGCTGTCCAGATTCGTGGCCATGACGGTGCGCCAGGTTTCCTCCGGCATCTCGTCCAGCCGGCCGCGCAGGTTCACCCCGGCATTGTTGCAGAGTATGTCGATCGGCCCGAGCCGGGCCTCGATGTCGGCGACCGCTGCTTCCACCGCCGCGGCATCGGTCACGTCGAAACCGGCGATGTCCACCGTCAGCCCCTCGCCACGCAGGGTGGCGGCAGCGGCATCCAGCTTTGCCCGGTCCCGCCCGTTCAGCACCACCGCGGCGCCTGCCTGGCCCAGCCCGCGGGCGAGCGAGAGGCCGATACCCTGGGAGGAACCAGTGACCAGGGCACGACGACCGGTCAGGTCGAAAAGCTTGAGCGACATGGTGGCTTCCCCGTGGCAGGCTCGGCGACCTTGCCGGTCCGCGCCGGCAGGGGCAAGCGGCTCCCTTTGACCGCCGCAGGGGGCGTGGCTAACACCCCGCCCGAGAGAAGAAGGAGTGGCGAATGGCCGGAACGATGCGGGCCCTGCTGTTGCGGCAGCATGGCGACCTGGATGTCCTGCAGGTGGTGAACGACTATCCCAGGCCGGAGCCTGGACCTGGCCAGGTGGCGATCCGCGTGCGCGCCTCCTCCTTCAACTACCACGATGTCTTCACCGTGAAGGGCATGCCCGGCATCAAGGTGCCGATGCCGGTCATCATCGGGCTGGACATGGCGGGCGAAGTGGCGGCGCTGGGCGAAGGCGTTTCCGGCTGGGCGCCGGGCGACCGCGTCATGGTCAACCCCATCAACCGCCAGAAGGGGCTGATGGGCGAGATGCTGGACGGCGGCATGGCCGAATACTGCGTCTGCTCCGCCGACCAGCTCATCCGCCTGCCGGATGCCGTCTCCTTCGAGGTCGCGGCCAGCCTGCCGGTGGCCTATGGCACGGCGCACCGCATGATCGTGACGCACAACACGATCAAGGCGGGCGACAATGTGATGATCCTCGGCGCCTCGGGCGGCGTCGGCACCGGCTGTGTGCTGCTGGCGAAGAAGCTCGGCGCCTATGTGGTGGCCTGCGCCGGCGGGCCGGAGAAGTGCCAGCGCATGCTGGACATCGGCGCCGACGAGGCGATCGACTACACCAAGGTCGATTTCTCCAAATGGGCGATCGAGCGTTTCGGCAAGCCGCAGCGCCGCAGCTACGAGGGCGGGGTTGACGTCCTCATCAACTACACCGGCGGCGATACCTGGGGGCCTTCGCTGCGCTGCGTGAAGCGCGGCGGCAAGATCCTGGTCTGCGGCGCCACCGCGGGCTTCGACCCGAAGGAGGACCTGCGCTTCATCTGGACCTTCGAGCTGCAGATCATCGGCAGCAACAGCTTCTACAACGAGGATTTCCACTCGCTGCTGAGCATGTGCGAGAAGGGCGAGATCAAGCCGCTGATCGACACCGTGCTGCCGCTGGACCGCGCGGCGGAAGGGCTGGCGCTGATCCGCGACCGCAAGGTCATCGGCAAGGTGGTGGTGACGCCATGAGCGGTTCCGAGAAACCCATGCCCCTCACCGTCGAGCAGTTGCAGGAAAGGCTGGCGCGCGCCCCCTACCACCGCTGGCTCGGCGGGAAGGCCGAGGAGGTGGGCGAGGGCACGGTCACCATCCGCGCCACCTGGCGCGAGGAATGGATCGTCAACCCGGACCGCCGCTACACCCATGGCGGCATCCTGGCGGCGCTGGTGGATCTGGCGGCCGACTGGGCGCTCGGCGCCCAACTCGGCCGCGGCCTGCCGACCATCGACATGCGGGTGGACTACCACCGCGTCGCGTTGCCGGGCGACCTGATCTGCAAGGGCAAGGTCGTCCGCCAGGGCGGCCAGTTCAGCGTGGCCGAGGCCGAAATCTACGACACCGACGGCAAGCTCTGCGCCTCCGGCCGGGGCGTCTATCTCACGGCTGCGCCGAAGTAACGCGAAAGGGGATCGGGGCGCATGGGGTTTCCGTTCTTCAACCTTGGCGCCCTGATCGACCCGGGCGCCGATCCGGCCAAGACCGCGCTGATCGACCATGCCGGCGGCGTGGTCCGGCGCTTCACCTATGCCGAGCTTGATGCCCAGGCCAATGCCCTCGCGCGCGGGCTGCTGCGCCGGGGGCTGCAACGCGGCGACAGGCTTGGCATCCTGGCGGCGAATTCGGCGGAATACCTGGCTTCCTTCTACGGCGCGCAGCGCGCCGGGCTGGTGCCGGTGCCGGTGAACTGGCGCTTCCCCGCCGCCACCGTGGACTATGTGCTGCGCGACAGCAGCGCGAAGCTGGTGCTGTGCGACGAGGAGCGCAGCGCCGCGGTGCCTGCCGGCCTGCCGGCCATCGCCTTCGGCAGCGCCGAATGGCAGGCGCTGCCCGATCCGGGACCCTTCGAGCCCATCCGGCCGGAGCCGGCGGAACCGGCGCTGTTCCTCTACACCTCCGGCTCCACCGGCCGGCCCAAGGGCGTGGTGCTGTCGCACCAGTCGCATCTCTGGGTGGTGGAGCAGCGGCTGAAGGGGCCCGACATCTCGCGCGAGCGCTGCCTGATTGCCGCGCCGCTCTACCACATGAACGGGCTGGCGCTGGCCGAGCTTGCCTGCGCCGCCCACATCACCGTGGTGCTGCTGCCGCAATTCGAGGCGCGCGCCTATATCCGCGCCATCGGCGAACACCGGGTCACCTGGATCACCGGCGTGCCGCCGATGATGGCCATGCTGATGCAGCAGCGGGACCTCCTGGAGACGACCGACCTTTCCTCCGTCCGGCATGTGCGTTGCGGCTCGGCGCCGGTTTCGCCCAGCCTGCTGGCGGCGATCCGGCGCACCTTCCCGAATGCAGGCTTCGTCAACGGCTATGGCACGACGGAGGCCGGGCCGGTCGTGTTCGGCCCCCATCCGGATGGCATCCCAACGCCGCCGCTTTCGGTCGGCTACCCCCATCCGGCGGTGGAATTGCGACTGCGCGGGGAGGATGGGCGGATCGGCGACCAGGGCGTGCTGGAGCAGAAATGCCCGGCCATCATGAACGGCTACTGGAACCGGCCCGACATCAGGCCGCCGATCACCGAGGATGGATTCTACGTGACCGGCGATGTCTTCCGCCGCGACGAAAACGGATTTCACTACGTCATCGGCCGGGTGGACGACATGTTCATCTCCGGCGGCGAGAACATCTTCCCGAGCGAGGTCGAGAAGGTGCTGGAGACGCATCCGGCCGTGGAGCAATCCGCCGTGATCCCGGTGCCGGACGAGATCAAGGGCACCAAGCCGGTGGCCTTCGTGGTGCTCCGCCCGGGCGCGACGGCGGACGAAGCGGCGCTGAAGGCGCACGCCCTGGCCAATGCGCCGGCCTACATGCACCCGCGCCGCATCTGGTTCCTGGACGCGCTGCCCCTGGCCGGGACCAACAAGGTGGACAAGGCCGTCCTGGCCACTTGGGCAAAGGAACGGATGGAGGGATCAACGGAGGGGTAGCGCGTCGCGTGGAAATGCCCATATAATATCCCGCATTCCACGCGGGTTAATGCGTGAATATGGGGGGCGTCCACAAGGCCGGAGATGGACCTATGAAGCGACGTTCCCTGCTCCTGCTGCCCTTGGCGGCGGCACTGCCTGCCCGGGCACGGGCCGCGCGGACCTGGCCGGACCGGCCCGTGACCATGATCGTTCCCTATGCCCCCGGCGGCTCGGCCGATGTGCTGGCGCGGGTCTTCGGCCCGGCGATGAGCGAGGTGCTCGGCCAGCCCGTGGTGGTCGAGCTGCGCCCCGGCGCCGGCGGCAATATCGGTGCCGCCTATGTCGCCCGCTCCGCCCCGGCGGATGGCTATCACTTCCTTTTCGCTTCGCTGTCGCTTTCCACGGCGCCGGCACTGCAGAGCATCGCCTTCAACCCGCTGAGGGATCTGGTGCCGGTCGCCGGCATCGGCGCCATCCCCAGCCTGGCCGTGGTGGCGCCGGACAGCCCCTTCCGCAGCATCCAGGACGTGCTTGCCGCGGCTCGTGCCCGGCCTGGCGAGGTCAGCTACGGCTCCTCCGGGCTCGCCACCGGCAGCCACCTGGCCGGGGAGATGCTGGCCGACCGTGCCGAAGCGGAACTGCTGCACGTGCCCTATCGCGGCTCCGGCGCGGTCTATCCGGACCTCATCGCCAGGCGCATAGACCTGCTGCTGGACGTGATGGGCAGTTCGCTGGGCCAGGTGAAGGCCGGCGCGGTGCGGGCCATCGGCGTTACATCGGCCCGGCGCGCGGCGGCGCTGCCGGAGGTGCCGACCATCGCCGAACAGGGCGTGCCTGGCTACGAATTCGCCACCTGGTTCGGCTTCTTCGCCCGCAGCGGCACACCGCCCGAGGCATTGCGCAAGCTTGAGGCGGCGACGATGCACGCGCTGGAAAGCCCACTGGTGAAGCAGCGCCTGGAGGAAGCGGCGGCCGAGCCGATCCCGCGCCCCGCCGCCGAATTCGGCACCTGGTACCGCACCCAGGTGGAGAACTGGCAGGGCATGGTGCGCAGCGGCAAGCTGGCGCGGTTGGACTGACACCCGGCACGGAAGGTCCTGGCGTTCCGCGGCGGTGTATCAGCGCGCAGGCAGGGAGTCCCAGGGGCTGCTGCCGTCACTCATGGCCCGGCACTGCGCGCGGCCTCTGGTGATGCGGCGCGGGCGCGGAGACGCTCGTAGCGGCTTTCACAACTGGACCAACTCCCGTGACCGGTCCTCCGCCGCCGCTATCGTCCTCATGGCCCAGATCATCCATCCAGGCCATAACGATCAGACCCGGCCGTAGTGCTAGTGTTGTGCGAAGACGCGGTCGCCGCCCTCCGCCGCCCCGAACAGCACGACCGAATAGGGATGCCCCGGGATGTCCATGCCCGGCGCCGAGGCAGGCATGCCGGGCGCGGAGAGGCCCCTGGCGCGTGGCCGCTCGGCAAGCAGGCGCCGGACGTCGGAAGCCGGCACATGCCCCTCGATCACATATCCCTCCACCAGGGCGGTGTGGCACGACCACAACCCCTTGGGCACGCCCCTGGCGGCCTTGATCGGGGCGACGTCGGCTACCTCGTGCACCACCGCATCGAAGCCGGCCAGGCGCTTGTGCCGCACCCAGCCGTCGCAGCAGCCGCAGCCCGGGTCCTTCCAGACTTCCACCCGAAGCGCGGGGGCAGCCCGCGCCGCACCGGGAAGCGCCAGGGCGAAGAGGAACAAGGCTGCGCGCCTGCCTGCCGTTCTCCGGGTCATGCCAGGGCCGTTCATAGTCCGCGCCTCCGCATGTCCCGCAGGTGCTCCGCCATCAGTTCATCGGCGGTGCGCTTCTGCTCCTCGGTCAGTGCCGCATAAAGCGGCCGCGCCACCGCCGCCACGGATCTCGTCGCATCGAGCTGGGCCGAAAGCAGCGCGATGCGGCGTTCCAGTTGGTCGGGTGCCGTGGTGCGCTCCCCGGCCGGCTGCATGGCCTGGGCGTAGGACTGCCGGAGCTTCTCCGTGGCGGCCCGGACGGCATCGGCGAAGGCATTCCACTGCGGCGTCTGCGCGTCGGTGATGTGGAGTTCGGCCCGGAAGAAGGCGAGCTGGCCTTCGACGCGCCGGAACGGCTGCATGGCGCCGGGGCCGCCCATCCCCCCCTGCGCGGCCATCATGCGCTGCATCATCTGCATCATCCGGCCCATATCGCCGCCCATCATCATCCCGCCCGGGCCTCCCTGGCCCATCATCGGCATGCCGGGCGCGCCGCGCTGCGCGGGGGCGGGCGGCTGCGCCGAGGCCGGAGGCTGCGCCGGCGGGGTCGCCTGGGCGGTGTCAGGGTGGTGGGCGGTGTGGTCCTGGTCGCCCCCCTGCTGGGGCTGCTGGGCCAGCGCCCCGCCACCG
>JAEWCI010000572.1 GCA_023390705.1 Pseudomonadota bacterium | reverse complement strand
GGCGACAGCGCCGCCACGGTGGGCGAGCGCGCGAAAGCCTTGCGCGCGGCGCTTCGTTCCGGTTGAACCTTCGGCCAAGGCTTCCAGACCTGGGGGAAACGTCCATGGCAACGCGTCGTCACCTCGCCCGTCTCGCCGCCGGGGCGCTGCTGGCGCCCGCCGTGCTGCGCATCCCGCGCGCCGGGGCGCAGGAAATGACGCTGCGGCTGCACCATTTCCTGCCGGCCGTCTCCAATGTCCACCGCCACTTCATCCAGCCCTGGGCGCAGAAGGTGGCGGCGGAGAGCAACAACCGCCTGCGCATCCAGATCTTCCCGGCCATGCAGCTCGGCGGCGCGCCGCCCCAGCTCTACGACCAGGCGCGGGACGGCGTGGCGGACATCATCTGGACCCTGCCCGGCAACACCCCGGGCCGCTTCCCGCGCATCGAATTGTTCGAACTGCCCTTCGTCTCGCACAAGCGCGCCATCGTGAACTGCAAGGCGATCCAGGAATTCGCCGACAGGCACCTGCGCGACGAATTCCGCGAGGTCCACCCGATCTGCGTCTGGGGCCATGGCGAGGGGCTGATCCACAGCCGCCGCGAGGTGAAGACCATGGAGGATCTGCGCGGCCTGAAGCTGCGCTTCCCCTCCCGCCTGAATGGCGAAGCGCTGCGGGCGCTGGGCGCCGCGCCTGTCGGCATGCCGGTGCCGCAGGTGCCGGAGGCTCTGACCCAGGGCGTGATCGACGGCGCGGTGGTGCCCTGGGAGGTCGTGCCCAGCCTGCGCCTGCACGAGATGCTGCGCCACCATACCGAGGTGCCGGGCAGCCCCACCCTCTACATCGCCACCTTCATCCTGGCGATGAACAAGGCGAAATACGAAAGCCTGGCGCCCGACCTCCGCCGCGTGCTGGACGCCAACAGCGGCATGGCGGCGGCGCAGATGGCCGCGAAACCCTGGGACGAGCAGGGACCGGTGGTGGAACGCATGGTGCGCGCCCGCGGCAACCAGATCACCGTCATCTCCGAAGCCGAGAAGGCCCGCTGGGTGGAGACGACGAAGCCGGTGATCGACAACTGGGTGCAGCAGAGCCGCGACAAGGGCTTCGACGGCGCCGCCCTGCTGGCCGAGGCGCGGGCCCTGATCGCGCAGCACAGCCAGGGCGTGGGCTGAGCGGCCGTAACGGAAGGGCCGCCGGCCATGCCCGGGCAACCCGCCCCGCCGCGCGGCCCCATCGCCCGGCTCGGCCGCATGCTGGCGCTGGCCGGCGGCGGCGTGCTGCTGGCCGTCGCCCTGCTGACCTGCTGGAGCGTGCTGCAGCGCTGGCTGACCAGGCAGCCGGTGCCGGGGGATTTCGAACTGGTCTCGCTGGGTTCCGGCCTGGCCGTGATGGGATTCCTCGCCTTCGGCACGCTGCTGCGCACCAACATCCTGGTGGACAGTTTCACCGGTTGGCTGCCGCGGGGCGTCACCCGGCTGGTGGATGCCTTCTGGATGCTGGTCTGGGCCGGGGTCGCCGCGGTGCTGGCGGAGCGGCTGCTGGTCGGCTCGCGCGAGATGCTGGCGAACGGCACCACCACCATGGTGCTGGGCCTGCCCACCTGGTGGGCGGTGGGCTGCGCCGCCCTGGCCTTCGCCGCCACGGCGCTGGCGGCGCTCTACTGGGTGGCGCGGATGCTGCGGGGCGGCGGCTGATGGCGCCGGAATTCCTCCAGGCCGCCATCGGCTTCGCTGCGCTGCTCGGCCTCATCGCGCTGCGCTGCCCGGTGGGGCTGGCGATGCTGCTGGTGGGCGCCGGCGGCTATCTCCACATCGTGGATACGGCGACGCTGCTGAACTACCTGAAGACCACGCCCTGGCACCTCTTCGCCAACTACACCCTTTCGATCATCCCGCTCTTCATCCTGATGGGCGTGCTGGCGGAACGCGGTGGGCTGGCGCGGGACCTGTTCACCGCGGCGAATGCGTTGTTCGGCCACAAGCCGGGCGGCATGGCGATGGGCGTCATCGGCGCCTGCGCCTGCTTCGGCGCGGTCTGCGGCAGTTCCGTCGCCACCACCGCCACCTTCGGCCGGGCGGCGCTGCCGGAGCTTCGCCGCTTCGGCTACGACCCCGGCCTGGCGACCGGCACCATCGCGGTGGGCGGCACGCTGGGCATCCTGATCCCGCCCAGCGTCATCCTGGTGATCTATGCCATCAGCACGGAACAGAACATCGCCAAGCTGTTCATGGCGGCGCTGATCCCCGGCCTGCTGGCGACGCTGTTCTACATCATCGCCATCGCGCTGCTGGTGCGCCGGCGGCCGCAGCTTGGCCCGGCCGGCGCGAGGGTGCCGCCGGAGGAACGGCGCCAGGCTTTCCTCCGTGTGCTGCCGGTGCTGCTGATCGCCGTGGTGGTGGTGGGCGGCATCTATGGCGGCGTCTTCACGCCGACCGAAAGCGCGGCCGTCGGCTGCATCGCCACCCTGGCGGTGGGCATGGCGCGCGGCACGCTGCGCCCGCGCCAGGTGAAGGAGGCGCTGCTCGGCACTGCCGAAACCACGGCGATGATCTTCGTCATCCTGCTGGGCGCGGAGGTGTTCAATGCCTTCCTGGCGCTGACCAGCGCGCCGGAGCTGCTGGCGCTGTGGATCGGCGAGCAGGACTACCCGCCCTATGCGATCCTCGGCCTGCTGCTGCTGGCCTATATCGTCCTGGGCGCGGTGATGGACGAGCTGGCGATGATCCTGCTGACCCTGCCGATCTTCTTCCCGGTGGTCACCGCGTTGGATTTCGGCCTGGGCGGCGCGGAGGCGACGGCGATCTGGTTCGGCATCCTGGTGCTGGTCGTGGTCGGCATCGGCCTGACCGCGCCGCCCATCGGGCTGAACGTCTTCGTCGTTTCCGCCCTGGCGAGGGACGTGCCGATCGGCCGCACCTATCGGGGCGTGCTGCCCTTCCTGGCAATGGATCTGCTGCGGCTGGCGCTGTGCGTGGCCTTCCCCGGCCTCAGCCTGTGGCTGGTGCGGCTGCTCAGTTGAAGGTGCCGGGCGGCCACCGCAGCGGCGGGCGCCGGAAGACACGGCCGGACGCAGGCCCGGGTGCCTGGTCCGGCAGGCCACGGGGCCGCTGGTGGTCGCCACCAACGGCCCCGGGCATCGTCAGATGACGCCGAGGGACCGCATGGCTTCCGCCACACGGATGAAGCCCGCGATGTTGGCGCCGAGCACGTAATTGCCCGGGGCGCCGTATTCCTTGGCCGTCTCGGCGCAGCTCGCATGGATGTTGCGCATGATGCCGGCCAGCCGCTGCTCCGTCACCTCGAAGCTCCAGGCATCGCGGGAGGCGTTCTGCTGCATCTCCAGCGCGCTGGTGGCAACGCCGCCGGCATTGGCCGCCTTGCCCGGGCCGAACAGCACGCCGCTTTCCTGGAAGATGCGCACCGCTTCGGGCGTCGAGGGCATGTTGGCGCCTTCCGCCACCGCGATCACGCCGTTCTTCACCAGCGTCGCGGCGTCGCGCCCGGTCAGCTCGTTCTGCGTCGCCGAGGGCATGGCGATGTCGCAGGGCACCGACCAGATCGAGCCTTCGGTATAGTGGTGGGCCGAGCGGCGTTCCTTCACGTACTGCGAGATGCGTTCCCGCCGGTTCTCCTTGATGTCCTTGATCAGGTCGAGGTCGATGCCCTCCTCATCGACGACATAGCCGCCGGAATCGGACATGGCGATGACCCTGCCGCCCAACTGGTGGACCTTCTCCACCGTGTAGATGGCGACATTGCCCGAGCCGGACACCACCACCTTCTTGCCCTCGAAGCCCTGGCCCTTGGTCGCCAGCATCTCCTGGACGAAATAGGTCGCGCCGTAGCCGGTGGCCTCGGTTCGCACCAGGGAACCGCCCCAGGTGACGCCCTTGCCGGTCAGCACGCCGGCCTCGTAGCGGTTGGTGATGCGCTTGTACTGGCCGAACATGAAGCCGAGCTCGCGCCCGCCCACGCCCATGTCGCCCGCGGGCACGTCCGTGTATTCGCCCAGGTGGCGGTAGAGCTCCGTCATGAAGGACTGGCAGAAGCGCATGACCTCCGCATCGGAGCGGCCCTTGGGGTCGAAGTCCGACCCCCCCTTGCCGCCGCCGATCGGCATGCCCGTCAGCGCGTTCTTGAAGATCTGCTCGAAGCCCAGGAACTTGATGATGCCCAGGTTCACCGAGGGGTGGAACCGCAGGCCGCCCTTGTACGGCCCGAGCGCCGAGTTGAACTGGACCCGGAAGCCCCGGTTGACATGGGTGACGCCCTTGTCGTCGGTCCAGGGGACGCGGAAGATGATCTGGCGCTCCGGCTCGCAGATCCGCTCAAGCAGGGCATCCTGAAGAAAGCCCGGCTTCTTGGCGATGACGCGCCCGAGGCTTTCGAACACTTCCCTGGCGGCCTGGTGGAACTCGCTTTCCCCCGGATTCCGCCGCAGCACCTCAGCGAAAATAGGCTCCAGCTTCTCATCGAGACTCGTCAATTTTTCTCTCCGCTGTGCGTATCACGTGGCAAGCCAGAACCTCTGCGCGCCCGTCGCGGCCCGAGACATTCCTGGAAATTATGCGGGCGGAGTTATTACCTGCCCATCTGATGGGCATCCAGCCTAAAAATTCACGCCGCCGTGTGTTCGGGGCGGGCGAAGGGTCCGGTGTGGGCACCCGGCCCTGGCCGCCGGGCGGGAACGCCGCTCCCCCGATCCGTTGCCGCCCCGGAGGCTTCCCGCCATGGCGGCGCGGCCGGACCACGCCGGAGTTGACCCGCCCCGGCCGCCGCGCGAGGTTGCGCCCCACAAGCCCCGGAGGAGCACCGCATCATGGCCGAAGCCTTCATCTGTGACGCCATCCGCACCCCCATCGGCCGCTATGCCGGCGGCCTGGCCCCGGTGCGCACCGATGACCTCGGCGCCCTGCCCATCAAGGCGCTGATGGCCCGCAACCCCAATGTGGACTGGGCGGCGGTGGAGGACGTGATCTATGGCTGCGCCAACCAGGCCGGCGAGGACAACCGCAACGTCGCCCGCATGGCGCTGCTGCTGGCCGGCCTGCCGGACAGCATCCCGGGCAGCACCGTCAACCGGCTCTGCGGTTCCGGCATGGACGCCGTGGGCATCTGCGCCCGCGCCATCAAGGCCGGCGAGACCGACCTGATGCTGGCCGGCGGCGTGGAGAGCATGACCCGCGCCCCCTTCGTCATGGGCAAGGCGACCGAAGCCTTCTCCCGTTCCGCCGAGATCTATGACACCACCATCGGCTGGCGCTTCGTGAACCCGAAGATGAAGGCCGAGCACGGCGTGGATTCCATGCCGGAAACCGCGGAGAACGTGGCGCAGCAATTCCAGATCAACCGCGCCGACCAGGACGCCTTCGCCTTCCGCAGCCAGCAGCGCGCCGGCAAGGCGCAGAAGGCCGGCCGCTTCGCGCAGGAGATCATTGCGGTGGAAATCCCCCGCCGCAAGGGCGACCCCATCCGCGTGGAGCATGACGAGCATCTCCGCCCCGACACCACGCTGGAGGCCCTGGCCAGACTGCCGGCGCCCTTCCGCAAGGAAGGCGGCAGCGTCACGGCCGGCAACGCCTCCGGCGTCAATGACGGCGCCGCGGCGCTGTTCGTGGCTTCCGAGGCGGCGGCGAAGAAGCATGGGCTGACCCCGCGCGCCCGGGTGGTGGCGGTGGCCACCGCCGGCGTGCCGGCCCGCATCATGGGCGTCGGCCCCGCCCCGGCGACGCGCAAGGTGCTGGAGAAAGCCGGGCTGGCGCTCGGCGAGATCGACATCATCGAGCTGAACGAGGCCTTCGCCGCCCAGGCGCTCGCGGTGACCCGGGATCTCGGCCTGCCGGACGACGCCGAGCATGTGAATCCGAATGGCGGCGCCATCGCGCTCGGCCATCCGCTCGGCATGTCCGGCGCGCGGCTGGTGCTGACGGCGGTGCAGGAATTGCACAACCGCAAGGCGCGCTACGCCCTGACCACCATGTGCATCGGCGTCGGCCAGGGCATCGCGATGGTGCTTGAGCGCGTCTGAAACGCGACGCCGCTCCAGCGCGTCCAGGACTTCCCCGCGAAGCTGCTGCGCGGTTTCGCGGGGCCCCGGTTTGTGGCACCCGACCCGCTGGTGCCCGGCGTGGCCTGCCGCGGCGCAGCCGCAGCAGGACCGCCAAGCCAGCGGGCGAATGCCATGGGCGCTCTTGGCATGCCGTGCCCGCTCCGGCGGGTGCGGCGCAGGGAGGAAACCGATGTTCGTGCGACTGGGCGATGTGGTGATCCATGCGCAGCAGGAAGGCCCGGCCGACCGCCCCGCCGTGCTGCTGCTTCATTCGCTCTCCGCCAACCTGCACATGTGGGACCCGCAGGCGGCGGCGCTGGCGCGGAATTGGCGCGTGATCCGCATGGACATGCGCGGGCACGGGATCTCCACCTCGGTCCCCGGGCCGTACAGCATGGCGCAACTGGCGGGCGACGCCTTCGCGCTGCTGGATGAGCTGGGCGTGCGGCAGGCGCATGTCGGCGGCGTCTCCATCGGCGGCCGCATCGCGTTGCAGATGGCGGCCATGGCGCCGCAGCGCGTCCTCTCCCTGATGCCCTGCGACACGGCGCTGGATTTCCAGCCCGCCGGCATCTGGCAGGAACGCATGAATGCCGCGAAGGCGAACGGGCTGGCGGCCGGCGCCGACACTACCATGGGCCGCTGGGTGCTGG
>JAEWCI010000619.1 GCA_023390705.1 Pseudomonadota bacterium | reverse complement strand
TCCGTGCCCCCGGGCGCCGCGGGGCGCCGGGGAGAGGACCGTATCGGATATCAGCGCACCACGGTGACGGCGCGGCGGTTCTGCGCCCAGGCCTGCTCGTCCGAGCCGAGCGCCGCCGGGCGGTCCTTGCCGTAGGAGATGGTGTTGATGCGGCCACCGGCGACGCCGCCGGCCACCAGCAGGTCGCGCGCCGCATTGGCGCGGCGCTGGCCGAGCGCGAGGTTGTATTCGCGGGTGCCACGCTCATCGGCGTGGCCTTCCACCGTCACCGTCACCTGCGGGTACTGCTGCATCCACTGCGCCTGGCGCTGCAGCACCGGGCGCTGGTCGGCGCGGACCGAGCTGCTGTCGAAGTCGAAGAACACGCGGTCGCCGACATTGGCGACCAGGTCTTCCTGGCTGCCCGGGCGGACGCGGCCGGCCATGGCGTCCCCGGCGCCGACGCCGGCCCCGCCGGTGGCGGCCTGGTCGGAACTGGTGCTGGATTCGCAGGCGGTCAGCAGGGCCGCAGCGGCGAGCATGCCGATGAGCTTCATGTTCATGCGTGTGTCCTTCCTTGCCAGTGAAGGGCCGCCCCCCGCATCTTCCCCTGGAGGCGCGCCGTCAGTGGCGGATTCGCTCTGCGGGCGTTACCGCCCGGCTCACGATCTGGTCAAGTAAATGGGGCGTAACGAAGGCGGGAAGCGCCTTCGGGCACGGCCCGGCGGCCCCCCCCCGCCTTTCCGTCCTTCGGCTTTCCCGCTGGCCTGCCCCTGCCCACCGCCTGGCCCATGCTGCGGGGCCATGCGGCAGGGCGGGCGGTCAGCGCTGCTGCTCACGCGCAGCCAGCTGCGCGATCTGGTTGCGCATCGCCGCCAGCAGGGCGGAAACCTGGCCGCCATTGCGCTGAATGACCGAGGAATATTCGCTGCGCTGGGTCAGCCGCAGCGAGGAGCCTTCGGCGATGACATCCACCACCTTGGGCTGGTTGCCGATTTCCGCGACGCGCCAATCCAGGGTGAAGGGGGCGGTGTTCGGCCGTTCGACGATGGTGTTCACCAGCACGTCGTCCTCCGTGCGCTGCTGCGCCCGGCCGATCTGGAAGCGGACCCCCTGGTATTCCCCGAAGCGCGCGGACAGGTTGCGGATCAGCGTTTCCTCGAAGAGCTGCATGTATTGCTGCTGTTCCTGCGGGCTGGCCTGGCGCCACCAGCGGCCGAGGATGAAGCGGCCCACGCCTTCGATGTCCACCGCCTGGCGCAGGATGTTGGCCACCCGCTGCCGGCGGGCCGGAAGGTCGAGCCGGGGGTCGTTGATGGCCCCCACCAACTGTTCGCCCGTGGCGCGGATGAAGGCAACGGCCCGGCTGCTGTCCGCCTGGCCGCGGGCCGGCCGGACCAGCGGCAGGGCCACACCCGGCAGGGCCAGGGCAGCCGCCAGCAGCATTCGGCGTTCGGTAACGCGCATCAATATCCTCTCCTGCAACCGTTCAGCGCCGCGGATTCAGGTCGGTTCCGCTGCCGAAGCCGGTGCCTATGCCGGCAGGGCCAGTACGGTCCAGCCGGTTCTCGATATCTGCCTGGCGGCGCTGCCGATAGGCGCTGCGCAGCGTCGCATAGGGGTCGAGCGAGGTGCGCTGCACGTCGTCCAGGGTGTCCAGCAGGTTTTCCCGGGTGTCCACCACGGTCATGCCGGTCCGGGACCAGTACAGCGCCTCCACGGCAGGGCCCTGTCCTATCCAGGTGAAGGGGTCCGAGGCAATGCCCAGCATGAAGCCGAACAGGTCGCGCGGGTTGCTGGGGCCGAGCACCGGGATGAACAGGTAGGGGCCTTCCTCGGCCTTCCAGCGCGCCAGGGTCTGGCCCCAGTCCTCGGAATGGCCGGGCAGGTTGAAATGGTCGTTGGCGACGTCGATCAGGCCGCCGATGCCAAGCGTGCTGTTGATGACGAAGCGGCTGGCGGTGCGGCCGGCGCGGTCGGTTTCGCCCTGCAGCAGGTCGTTCAGCAGGATCACCGGAGAGCGGAGATTGCCCAGCGCGTTACGGACGCCCTGGCGCACCGGGCGGGGCACCACCTCCCGCCAGGCCGAGGCGACGGGGCGGAGCACGACCCGGTCGATGCCCTCATGGACATCGTACATGGCACGGTTGAAGGGCTCCGCCGGGTCGTTGGTGGCCTCGAACTCGGCCACGGCCTCGGGGTCGCTGGCCGGCGGCCTGGTGGCGCAACCCACCAGCAGCAGCGCGGCTAGCAGCGGCAACATCGTGAAATGCAGGCGCATCGGCGGCACAACCCTCTGATGGGCGGTTTTGGGCCAGCCCGTCACGGTCGTCCAGGGGGCGGCGCGAGGAGCACGATGCCAACCCGCGCGCATCGGTCCCGGTTCGCCCGCCGGACTGTTACTCCCGCGCATGTTAGCCTGGAAGCTCCGCTGCGTCGCCATGCTTGCTTGTTGCCAACGGAACCGGCAGAGGAGGGTGCATGGACCATTCCCGCACCAGCCCCGCCACGGGCACCCTGCAGCGCTGGTTGACCGGCCCCCGGGTAGGGTCGCTGCCGGCCATGGCGGCGCTGCCCCCGCCGCAGCTTTCCTTTGAATTCTTCCCGCCAAGGACGGATGCGCTGGAGCAGCAGCTATGGACCTGCATCCGCCGGCTGGAGCCGCTGCGGCCGCGCTTCGTCTCCGTCACCTACGGTGCCGGCGGCACCACCCAGGCCCGCACCCATGCCACGGTGGCGCGCATCGTGCAGGAAACCAGCCTGACCCCGGCCGCGCACCTGACCTGCGTCGGCGCCTCGAAATCCGAGGTGGATGAGGTGGCGCGGCAATACTGGGCGGCCGGGGTGCGGCACATCGTCGCGCTGCGCGGCGACCCGCCCGCCGGGACGGAACGGTACGAGCCGCACCCGCAGGGCTATGCCTATGCCGCCGACCTGGTGGCCGGGCTGCGGCGCATCGCCGATTTCGAGATCAGCGTGGCGGCCTACCCCGAAGTGCACCCGACGGCGCTTTCGGCCGGGGACGACCTGGACAACCTGAAGCGCAAGATCGATGCCGGGGCGACCCGGGCGATCACCCAGTATTTCTTCGACAGCGGGATCTATCTTCGTTTCCTGGACCGTTGCGCCGCGGCCGGGATCAGGGTGCCGATCGTGCCCGGCATCCTGCCGGTGACCAATTTCGCCCAGGTGCGGAAATTCTCCGCCATGTGCGGCGCCGGCGTGCCGGACTGGATGGGCCGGCTGTTCGAGGGGCTGGACCAGGACGCCGAGACGAGGCGCATGGTCGCCGCCGTGGTGGCGGCGGAACAGGTGCGGCTGCTGCAGGCGAACGGGGTGGACGAGTTCCACTTCTACACCCTGAACCGGCCGGACCTGGTCTATGCCATCGCGCATATCCTGGGCGTCCGGCCGGCCGGCGGGGAGGCCGCCCTGGCTTCGCCCTGAGGCTGGGCGGAGACAGTGCCGGGGAGCCGAGGCGACGCCAGGCCGGCTTGCCCGGGGCGGCGTTGACGTCCCGCCCCGAGCCGACCCGGCCGCGTGCCGTCAGTCCGGCCTGATCCCCTCGGAACGGATCAGGTCCGCCGCGAAGGTGCGGTAGGCGGCCATATAGACGCCCATCTCCTCGGGGGAGTTGCCCATGGGCGTCATGCCCATGGCTTCGAGCCGCGTGCGCACTTCCGGCTCGGCCACCGCCGCCGCCACCGCCTGGTGCAGCCGGGCGATGATCGGGGCCGGCGTGCCCGTGGGCGCCCAGAAGGCGCTGACCTCGGAGCGTTCGAAGCCGGGAAAGCCCTGTTCCGCCACGGTCGGCACATCGGGCAGCGAGGGCATGCGCTGGGCCGAGGATACCGCCAGCGCCCGCAGCTTGCCTTCCCGCACCAGCGGCACCGCCTGGGGCAGGGTGGAAAAGCCGAAATCGGTGTCGCCGCCCATCACGCCCGCGATGGACTGGCTGCCGCCGCGATAGGAGACATGGGTGGCGGTCGCCCCGGCACGGCGCAGCAGCATCAGCCCGGTCATGTGCGGCCCACCGACCATGCCGGAGGAGAAGAAGGTCAGCCTGCCGGGATTGGCCCGCACCATGTCCAGGAGCTGGGT
>JAEWCI010000609.1 GCA_023390705.1 Pseudomonadota bacterium | reverse complement strand
ATCCCCATGGGCACCCCGCCATGAAGGGTCCGCACCATCTCATCGGAGGTCGCCATCATGGCCAGACGCATCAGGTTCACCGGGAACAGGAGGGCCATGGCCCTGCAGATCGGCCATGGCCCGGGGTACTCGGCCGGGCGGGCCAGGCGCGACAGTGCGTAACTGGCCAAGGCAACCGGATAGGCGAGCGACAGGATGGAGCAGCCACGCATGACGACGAGCATGGGCTCCCTGTCGATCCACACGACGTTCCCCGTGACGCGCGCGTTGAACCCGGGAATGGATATCAGCAGCGCGATCATCTCGGCTTCGGCCGCAAGGACCAGGGGGCTTACGAAGCCGGCCCAGAGCATGCTGTGCATGTCCCAGGCGGACAGCCCGATCAGCAGTATGCCGGCGCCGCGCGCGGCGGGCCCTGGGCTGCGCAGGCAAAGGGCGCCAAGCAGCCCCAGCGCTACCACAGATCCGGCGCGATGGGGCAGCGCGCCGAGGATAAGGAGCACACCGAAAGCGATCCAGTCCGCGCCATCGATGCGGCGTGGCCGCATGCGCCACAGGTCCCGCACCAACACGCCCAGCACAAGCACGACCGCGCCGCTTGGGATGGACGCCGCCATCCCTCCCGGCCCCGCCGTTGCGGCCGCGTAGTTGAACGCCACCACGGCCAGCGCGAGCATAAGGAACTCGCGCAGATCAAGGGGCCGGCTAGCGAGTGCCAGCCACCCGGCCGGAGCAGCGCGCCGTCCAGCAGGACTCATTTACCACGGTGCCGGCGTCGGGCAATCACCGCGCCACAGGCGGCCGCGAGGCCCGCTGCGCCGGCAATGCCCGCTCCCAGCAGCGGCGCCGGACCGGTCGGCAGCGGCCGTGGCCGGCGGAGCAGGCTGGAGGAGTCCAGCAGCTGTGATGAGTCCACCAGCTGTGCCCAGGCCTCACCCCGAGCCAGCACCAGCCCGAGAAGGGCCACGGAAACTATGATGGTTCCCAGTCGCATGAAGCGTCTCCTCAAGGGTGCACAGGCGCTGCATCAGGTGCAGCTCCGTGCGAAATGCGACAGAGCAAGAATCCTGCCTGCGCCGGCCCTGCGGGATGAGTCCCGATCCGGAGACACCCATTCCGCCGCGCCTTTGGGTTGACACACAATGGCGTTCTCACGCGCCGCCGGTCGGCTCGCCGCCAGCTCGGGCTGGGCGGCATTCTGGCCCGGACCGCTCCTGGCCCTGAACCTGCATGGCGGGGCAACCCCGCGGCCCTCAGCGGGGAAGGAGGCGCCCAGTCGTTGTCCATGTCGTCCCTGATCACGTCATTCCTGGTCGCGCTCGGCATCCCCCTGGCGCGACCGAGCCTGTGGTTCATCGGCCTTTGCTGGGCCGGCTTCGCGCTGCTGTCGCTGGCGCCGGCGCGTTGCCTGCGCGTCGCCGCCTGGGGCTGGCGGCTGCTCGGCCTCGGCCTCGGGGGCTTTACCCTGGTTCTGCTGCTGCCGGTCGGCGACTGGGCGCTGTGCCCGCTCGAGGAACGCATCCCGCGCGCCGCACCGCCGGCGCGAGTGGACGGCATCATGGTGCTTGGCGGCGGCGTGGATCCGGAGCTGACCACGGCCCGTGGCATCCCTGCCCTGAACGCCGAGGCCGAACGGATGACCGCCGCCGTCGCGCTCGCGCACCGCTATCCTTATGCGCGGCTCGTCTTCGCGGGCGGCGCCTGGGGGCCGCCCCGGCCGGGTGCCCTGCCGGAGGCAGAAGTGGCGCGGCAACTCTTCCTCGATCTCGGCATCCCCGCCGAGCGGCTGCTGCTGGAGGCCGCCTCCCGCAACACCTACGAGAACGCGCTCTTCGCGCAGGCGCTGGCCCGCCCCGCCCCGGGTGAGGTCTGGGTCCTGGTCACCTCCGCCCGGCACATGCCGCGCGCCCTTGGCGTGTTTCGCCACCTCGGCTGGGAGGTCCTGCCCTGGCCGGTGGCGTACCGGACCACCGGTGAGTCGGGCGGGCTGCGCCGCCTCCCGCCGCCCGCCCTGCTCGGCCAACGCCTGACCGAACTCGACAGCGCCGCGCATGAGTGGTTCGGCCTCGCCCTCTACCGCCTGGCGGGCCGGACCGACGCCTTCTTCCCTGGTCCTGCTCCTGCCACGCGCGGGGGCAGCCAGGCCCTCCATGGGCAGCCGGTCCCGCGCGGCGCGAAAACACCGCCGTCCTGAACGGCGGGGCCGCCAGTGCGGGAGGTGGGGGGCGGGTGCTGCCTCAAAGGGACGGGCCGTCAGTATGCGCCCGGCACCAGCCGGGCCACCCTCAGCGCATAGCCCTGGTATTCGGGGAAGGTCTGCCGGAGGACCTTCTCCTCATAGTGCATGCGGCAGAACTGCAGCGCGATATGGACGGCCCAGAGCATGCCGGCGGCCGGGGACAGGAACTGGAGGAGAATTCCGAGCGAGGCCATGGCCTCGGCCGCGTAGAGAGGATGGCGCAGCAATGCGTAGGGTCCGCTCGTCACAAGGCGCCGCGCCTCCGCCATCATGCTCAGCGAGCGGCCAAGATGTGCAACGGTATAGGAGGCCAAGCCGTAGCCCAGAAGCATCAGCATCAGGGACGCGCTGGCCATTGCCGGCGACATCTCGACCTTGGGGAAGAACGCAAGCGCGGTGATGGAGAAGGTGCCGCAAAATGCGACGAGGCGCGGCAGCACTCCGGCAGCCCGTGCGACGGGGCGCATCCGCAGGCTCAGCGCTGCGGCCAGCAGCATGAAGAAGCCGAGCGCCGCCAGGCGTGCCGCGACCTCCAGCACCACCGCCGCACTGAATTCCGAGATCCTCGCGAACTCGGAAGACAGATGCCAGGCCATCGCGCCGGCTGCGCATGTGAACCAGAGGACCAGAGGGCTGCGTGCGAGGACATCATAGGCAAGGCCGTCCCTGAACTTTCCGGTGATGCTGCCTTGGCCGTTCACGTCGCCGAGCAAGATCTCACTCATATCTGGGGCCTCCCGCCGAGCGGTTCGCGCGGCTCCGCACCACGCCTGGAGCAAGAAACCCGCCTCGCCGGAGCCGCGCGCGTGGGC
>JAEWCI010000538.1 GCA_023390705.1 Pseudomonadota bacterium | reverse complement strand
GCCCCAGGCCGTCAGCGGCAGGCGGCGGGCCAGCAGCAGCGCCGGGGCCAGCGGCAGCAGCGCGGCCCAGCACCAGGCGGCGGGCGGTTCGAAGCGCAGCGCGAAATGGACCAGCACGCCGATGCCCAGGGCCACCGGCAGCCACAGCGCCAGGCGGCCCTGCTCGGCGACCAGGCAGGAGGGGGCCGCAAGCCTCCACCCCGACGCGAAGTCAGGGCGGAGCCCCGGCCGCGCCCAGGCTGGAGGGTGCATGGCGGTCCTCACTTCTTCAACTACAGCGTGCAGTTCGCCCGTTTCAAGCCCTGTGCTAGGTTCGCCGCCCTTTCAAAGCGACCAGAGCATGTCCGTCCGCACCCGTTTCGCTCCCTCGCCGACCGGCTACCTCCATATCGGCGGTGCCCGCACCGCGCTGTTCAACTACCTCTTCGCGCGCCGCCACGGCGGCCAGTACCTGCTGCGCATCGAGGATACGGACCGGCAGCGCAGCACCCAGGAAGCGGTGCAGCAGATCCTCGACAGCCTCGCCTGGCTCGGCCTCTCGCCCGATGAGCCGCCGGTCTTCCAGAGCCGGCGCGAAGCCCGCCATGCCGAGGTGGCGCATGAACTGCTCGCCGCCGGCCGCGCCTATTACTGCTACTGCACGCCGGAAGAACTGCAGCAGATGCGCGAGCAGGCGATGAAGGAAGGCCGCCCGCCGCGCTACGACGGCCGCTGGCGCGACCGCGACCCGTCCGAGGCGCCACCCGGGGTGAAGCCGGCCATCCGCCTGAAGGCCCCGCGCGAGGGCGCCACCACGGTGCAGGACCTGGTGCAGGGCGAGGTCAGCGTCCAGAACACCGAGCTGGACGACATGATCATCCTGCGTTCCGACGGCACGCCCACCTATCTCCATGCGGTGGTGGTGGATGACCATGACATGGCCATCACCCATGTCATCCGCGGCGACGACCACCTGACCAACACCTTCCGCCAGTGCCAGATCTACGACGCCATGGGCTGGCACCGGCCGCGCTTCGCCCATATCCCGCTGATCCACGGCGCGGACGGCGCCAAGCTCTCCAAGCGCCATGGCGCGGTCAGCGTCATGGAATTCGAGGCCCAGGGCTTCCTGCCGGAAGCGGTCTGCAACTACCTGCTGCGGCTGGGCTGGGGGCATGGCGACGAGGAGATCATTCCGCGCGAACGCGCCATGCAGATCTTCGACCTGGACGGCGTCGGCCGCGCCGCCAGCCGCATGGACTATGCCAAGCTGACGCATCTGAACGGCGTCTATCTCCGCCAGGCGGATGACGACCGCCTGACGAAGGAGGTGCTGACCCGGCTGGCGAAGCGCGGCGTGCTGTTCGGCACCATCGGCGGCGACCGGGTGCGGCAGTTGATGCCGATGCTGAAGGAACGCGCCAAGTCGCTGGAGGAACTGGCCGGCTCCGCGCTCTTCGCCGTCCAGGAAGGCCCCCCGGCGCTGGACGCCAAGGCCGCCGCCACGCTGACCGAGGAGGCGAAGGCCCGGCTGCGCGACTTGGCGGAGTTCCTGAACAACGCGCCCTGGGAGCGTGCCGACCTGGAAGCCTGGCTGCGCGACTATGCCGAGGTGAAGGGGATCAAGCTCGGCCAGGTGGCGCAGCCGCTGCGCGCGGCGCTGACCGGCAGCCTGTCCTCCCCGCCGATCGATGCGGTGCTGTACGCGCTGGGCCGGACGGAAGCGATGGACCGCATCCTGGCCGCGGCGGGCTGAACGGCCCGGCCTGACGGCGGCGTGAAAGGCGCGGCGCGACAGCGCCTTTCCTTGGCCGGCCCCGAGGCATATGCTGCGCCGCAGCATATCTGGGCCGGCCCGCCATGAACAACATCACCCCGCCCCCCGGCCGCGAGTTGCTGGCCAAGGGCAACGAAGCCATGTCCCGCATCCTGGAGCAGACGCGCCATTTGCGGGACGTCACCCTGCGCCACGCTGCCACCCTGGCACCCAGGCCGCCACGGCCGCCCGCGGCGCCGCTGCCGATGAACCCGCTGGCCTTCTGGCAAGGCGTGGCGGAATACGCGGTGGATGCCTCGCAGCGCTGGTGGCTCTACTGGGACACCATCCGCAAGGCGGGCAATGCCTTCCTGGAGCATGAGCAGGCCGGCTGCCCGCCGGTGCTGTTCTTCGACCATGAGATGGTGGTGGACGGCCGCCACCTGTCGCGGCCCGTCAACTATGCCCTGGTCCGCATCATCCCCCCTGCGGGCTACCCCGCCACGGATGCGAAGCTGCGCCCCTTCGTCATCATAGACCCGCGCGCCGGCCACGGCGCCGGCATCGGCGGCTTCAAGTCCGACAGCCAGGTGGGCGTGGCGCTGCGCCGCGGCCACCCCGTCTACTTCGTGATCTTCTACCGGGAGCCGGAGCCGAACCAGACCATCCTCGACATCACCCATGCCGAGGGCGTGTTCCTGCGCAAGGTGCACGAACTGCACCCGGAAGCGGCGAAGCCGGTGGTCATCGGCAATTGCCAGGGCGGCTGGGCGGTGATGATGCTCGGCGCCTCCGCCCCCGACCTGACGGGCGCGCTGGTGCTGAACGGCGCCCCGCTTTCCTACTGGGCCGGGGAGCGCGGCCGGAACCCGATGCGCTATATCGGCGGCATCGCCGGCGGCTCCTGGCCCGCCGCCATGATGGCCGACCTCGGCAACGGCAAATTCGACGGCGCCAGCCTGGTGCTGAATTTCGAGGCGCTGTCGCCCGGCAATACCTGGTTCCGCAAATACTACAACCTGTTCCAGAACGCCGACACCGAAGCCGAGCGCTTCCTCGAATTCGAGAAGTGGTGGGGCGGCTACTTCCTGATGAACCGCGACGAGATCCGCTGGATCGTCGAGAACCTGTTCATCGGCGACCGCTTCGCCCGCGGCGAGATCAATGCCGGCGGCGGTGCCACCTTCAACATGCGGGCGGTGAAGTCCCCGGTCATCGTCTTCGCCTCGGACGGCGACAACATCACCCCGCCCGGCCAGGCGCTGCGCTGGATCGCGGATGTCTATCGCGACGAGCAGGAGATCAAGGCGCTCGGCCAGACCATCGTCTATCTCGTGCACGAGGATATCGGCCATCTCGGCATCTTCGTCAGCGGCAAGGTGGCGAACCGCGAGCACACCGAGATCGCCAACACCCTCGACATGATCGAGGCGGTCGCGCCCGGCCTCTACGAGATGCGCATCACCGACACGGAAGGCAGCGGAGCCAGCACCGGCTTCCAGGTGGAGCTCGTCAGCCGCACCATCGCCGACATCCGCGCCGTCTCCGGCGAGGCGGAGAACGAGGCCTTCCCGGCAGTGGCGAAGATCTCGGCGGTGAACCAGACGCTCTACGACCTGATGGTGGGCCCCGCCGTGCGGCAGGCCAGCACCGAGGCGACGGCGGAGCTGCGCCGCCAGCTGCACCCGCTGCGCGCGCGCCGCTACCTGCTGAGCGACCTCAATCCCTTCATGCTGCCCTTCGCCGCAGCGGCCGAGCGGGTGAAGGCGCAGCGCGCGCCGGCCGCGGCCGACAACCCCTTCCTCGCCGCCGAACGCGCCTTCGCCGACCGGGTGGGCGAGGCGATGGAC